>NZ_JBVIBK010000015.1:38702-228945 GCF_055573455.1 Streptomyces sp. NPDC030183 | reverse complement strand
TGCGTCAGCACCCCGACAGCGATCCGGTCCGACAACCGCTCACCCGCAGGCGTCCTGGCCTGCCCCACCCTCGCCACACGAACGACAACGAGACAAAACCACTTAAGTCACCGGCATTGGAGCTAGGTCCGCAGCACCGGGATGTCGTCCTCGTGCCGGGCCTGAGCCCGACCTTGGTCCCCTTCAGCATGCGAGCCTCCTGTCCGACCCGGCGGACCGGCGGACCGGCGGACCGGCGGAGCAAACCGATCAGGAGACCGGTTCCCGCGCCGAGGCAGGGCGTCTCCCGGACCGGTTCACGCCCGCAGCGGGTTCGCCCGTACCGCCGCCATCAGGTACCAGGCCGTCGCACCCGTGTGCCGGTACGGGTAGTAGCCGAAGCCGAAGCCCGTGTCGAGGGGACTGCTCGCGGAGACGATGCCGGAGCGTTCGGGAAGAGCCCGGCCGCCGACGGTCTGGCCGGTGCCGAGGTGGTCCTGGGCGCGTTCGAGGGAGTCGAGCAGACGCCGGGCGCGGTACTCGTCGCCGCGCGCCCCCCGGTCACGGAGGGCGAGCGCCAGATGGGCGGTTCCCTCGAACCACACGCCGTTGCGGTCCGGCTTCGGCTGGAACTCGGCGATCGGCTTGTCCTCGTCGGCGACGAGGCTCGCGGAGCTGAAGGTGACCCCCTCGTACGACTGCCCGGCGGGCACCGTGCTGTTGCGCCGCTCGGAGTGGTCCAGGACCGCCAGTTCGCCGGCCGCCCAGTCCAGGGAACGGGAGTGGCGGCGCGAGTCGAGCGCGAGGTGGGTCCAGGTCTGGGTGTCCTCGGGAACGGGGGACTCGTTGACGGTCACCCCGTCGTTGGTGCCCGTGTAGAAGAAGCCGCCCGCCGGCTCCCACATCCGCCGCACGAACGCCTCCGCCCGCGCCGCGCGTTCCCGCCACACCCGGTCGCCGGTGAGCCGGGCGAGGCGTCCGAACAGGCAGACCAGGTCCGTGTTGTGCTCGGTCGACGTGAACGGCAGCTTCTCGTTCGCCCCGTTCACACCGAACTTGTAGCCGCCGAGGGGCTCGTCCGTACGGCCGGTCCGCTCGATCCAGTCCCCGATCCGCACGGCCGCCGCGAGGAACCGCCGGGCCCGCGTCCGGCGGGCCAGCGCGCTCAGCGCGATGCCGGCCCACGCCATGTCCCCGACGGCCGTGCCGGTGAAGCCGAACTGGGTGCCGACGTTGGCGGTCCCGTCCGCCCGCACGAACCCGTCCGGCTGCGGCACACCGTCGAAGAAGACGTACGGGCCGACGTTGTACGCCTGGCGCAGCCGCCCGTCGTCGTACGCCGGGTCGTGCGTCTGGGCGTAGATCAGCGCGTCCCCGAGTGCGATGGCCCGGGCCTCGCCGTCCCGCGTGCGCACCGCCAAGTGGGCCAGGATGGCGAGCGCGTTGTCGTACGTGAAGGCTGTGCTGAACAGGTTCGCCTGGTCGGTGTAGCTCTGGGTGAGACGGACGGGGCCGTGGTCCGGGTAGGCGTCCATGGCGGCGGCGAGGAAGAGCTGCGCACGACGCCGGGCCGACACGCCGGTGGCCTCGGCGGCGCCGGGCTCCTGCCCGGCCGAGCCCCCGGACGCGGCGTGGGCCGTACCGGAGAGTCCGGCGCCGGAGAGGCCGGCCGCGGTGAGCGCCGCCGCGCCGAAGCCGAGCAGCGTACGACGACTGGGGGTCGGACCAGGTCTGCCGGTCATGGTTCTCCCTCGGAGTGCGGGACATCAGGCGGCACCTGCCGCTTGAGAGCGCTCTCAAAGCGCGCGCGCTCATTGTGCTGGCGCTCCTGACCCGGGTCAACGGCTTTGACGCGCGGGCCGGTTGGGCACGGCCGGCGGTCGACTGCCCGGAGCACGCCTCTCGTGACCCGGTGTTCGGATTGAGCACTCGTCGTCCAGCGCTCGAACTGAGCACTCGTCGCCCGGCGCTCGAACTGAGCACTCGTCGCCCGGCGCTCGAACTGAGCACTCGTCGTCCAGCGCTCGAACTGAGCACTCCTCGCCCGGCGGACCGGGGGCACCGACCCGTCGCCGGTGCGTGCCCCCGCCGTTCACCTCCGTCTGCCGCCTCGGCGCCCCTCACTCCGTCCGCAGCGCCGTCGCCGTCCCAGCCCGTGCCGCCCAGCCGGCCGGGAGGAGGGCGCCCGCCACCGCGAGGACCAGCCCGCCCAGCGCGAGGAGCGCGAGGACCGGTGGGTCGTAGACGGCGATGTCGGCGGCCGGTACGGACATGCCGATCGCCTCGCCCATGAGGGGGACGACGGCACGGTGCAGGGCGACGCCGACGGGCACCGCCACCACGCCGGCGAGCAGACCGACCCCCGCGACCGAGGTGACGACCATGGCGACGGTCTGGCGGGGCGTCATCCCCAGCGCCTTGAAGACGCCGAGGTCACGAACCCGGTCGCGGGTGTCGAGGACCACCGTGTTGAGCACGCCCAGCCCCGCGACCGCGACCAGCATCAGCGTGAGCATCCCGATCAGCGCGTCCATGGCCACGATCACGCCGGAGTTGCCGGGGGTGCCGGCCAGCGCGACGGCGCCCGCGTCGGCGTCCTCCAGCGCGCCGTTCAGCGAGTCGAGGTACCGCGCCGGATCGGTGCCCGGTTCGGTCCGTACGTGGAACTGTCCGGGCCGGGCCTCGGTTCCGAGCCCGAGTTCGGCGAGGGTGGCGGTCGTGGTGAGCAGCTCCATGCCGTCGCCCTCCGTGAAGAACGCCGCCCCGACGATCCGTACCGGGACCCGCCGTCCACCGTCCATGAGGGTCACCGTGCCCCCGACTCCGATGCCGGCGGCATCGAGGAACCGCTCGGTGACCACCGCCTCCCCGGCTCCGTCGAGCCAACGCCCGGAGACCGTCCGGGGAGCACCCCAGGCCGAGTCACCCTCGTACGCGACGACGGTCGTCGGCCCGGCGATCCCGGACGCCGTCACCTGGGCCTGGGCGGTGCCGTAGAACCGGGCGGTGCCCTCCTGCGCCCGCAGCACATCGGCCACGGCCGCCGGATCGGCCTTCACCCCGTCCTCTTGCCCCGCACCACCCGCCCGGACGACATCCGCACCGGGCGGCCCCAGTCCGCCACCGGCCTCGACGACCACGTCGGCGGCCGAGTTCAGCAGGCGGCCCTCCTGCACCGCGCCCAACGTCAGCGCCAGCCCCACCGCGAAGGTGACGGACACGGCCCCGAACCCGACCGCCGCCGCGGCCACCAGCGACCGCCCCGGCCGCGCGAAGGGATACGCCAAGCCGAGCCCGACCGCCCTCGGCAGAGGCACCCACGAGGCGATCCGCGACGCCGACCGCACGGCAGAGCGCGACGCGAACCCCGACGCGAACCCCGACGCGAACCGCCCGAGCCGTCCGGCTCCCGGGCCGGGCCCGCCGACCGTACGCCCCACAGTGATCGCCTCGACCGTCCGCAGCCGTCCCGCCCGCAGCGCGGGGACGAGCGCGGCGACCGCCACCAGGAGGAGCGCCGCCCCCGGCACCACCACGTCGACCCACACCGGGACGGTCGTCGCGGGGGCCCCGACCACGTCTCCCGCCTCCGCGAGCACCGGCACGGCCAGCGCGTTGCCCAGCCCCACCCCGAGCACGCACCCGACGGCCGCCGGCAAGGCCGCCTGCGCCACGTAGGCCCGTACGACCTGCCCGGGAGTGAACCCGAGCGCCTTGAGCACACCGATCCGGCGCGTCGCGGCCCCCACGGCACCGCCGACCACGATCCCGATGACGAGGACCGACAGGAACAGCCCGAGCCCCCCGAAGGCCACCAGGAACGGCACGAACGCCATCGCGTTCGCCGTCTGCTCCTGCTTCACCGTGAGATAGGACCGCGTCCCGGTCATCACCCCCTCCGGAACGGCACCGGCGACCGCGGCCCGCCCGGCGGCCACGTCGGCGTCGGTACGGGCGTGGCGGAAGCGGTAGTACATCTCGTACGAGTACGAGACAACCCCTGCGGAACCCGCACCGCCGGCCGATCCAGCGGCACCATCCACATCGCGAGCCCCGCCGGCACCGCCCGCACCGCCCGCACCGCCGGCCGATCCAGCGGCACCACCCACATCGCGAGCCCCGCCGGCACCGCCAGCACCGCCAGCATCGCGGGCACCGCCGGCACCGCCGGCACCGCTGGCACCGCCCGCACTGCCGGCACCGCCCCCACCTGAGGCGCCCGGCCCCCCGCCCGGGTCGGCCCCCGTCAACGCCTCGGCCTGTGCGGGGGTGACCCACGCGTCCGCGGTGCCCGTGACCGACCGGGCGATCCCCACCACCGTCAGCGTGGGACTGCCCGGCGCGCCGGGAACCGTGAGGCGGCCCCCGATCCGCACCGGCACCTCGCTCTCGGCCACCGCGATCTGCCCCGCCCGGACGGGCCAGGCGCCCTCGACGAGTTCGACCCGGTCGACCGGCCCTGCGGCGTCGGCCCGCCCGACGACGGTCAACGGCGGAAGATCGACCCCGGCGGGCACGAACTCCGATTCCGATGCGGTACGCGGCCGTACGGAGAGACTCAGGAACGGCCCGGCGGCTGCCACCACCCCCGGGGCCTCGTCGGTGGCCCCCACCTCCTCGGCGGAGGCCCTCGTACCGTCGAACTGCCCCAGCAGATGCGCCCCGCGCTGCTCGGCGAACGCCCGGTCGAAGGGTGCCCGCGCCGCGACCAGCAGCCCGGCCGCGAGGACCGAGGCGGTGACGGCCATCAACGTCGTCAGCACCATGACGGCGGTCTGCACCCGCCGCCGCCCCACGCCGGCCCGCACCACCCGCCCGAGCGCGCTCACCACCCCACCTCCGCCACACCCTCACCCGGACGACGGCCGGAACCGCCCCACGGGCCCCCGCCTACACCCCGGTCGCCACCCCTCCCCCGCTCCCGCTCCCTCTCCCTCTCCCCCTCTCCGTCCCTGTCCCTGGCCCTGTCCCTGTCCTTGTCCTTGTCGGCGGTCACGTCGCGGACCACGCGGCCGTCCACCAGCTCGATCGTCCGCTGCGCGCAGGAACGGGCGAGGCCCAGGTCATGGGTGACGAGGACGATCGTCTGCCCGTCGGCGTTGAGGTCGGTGAGCAGTCGCCGTACGTCCTCGCCGGACACCGTGTCCAGCGCACCGGTGGGCTCGTCGGCGAGCAGCAGCGCCGGACGGTTCATCAGGGCGCGTGCGACGGCAACGCGTTGCCGCTCGCCCCCGGACAGCCGTCCGGGATGGGCGTGGGTGTGCCGGTCGACCCGCAGATACTCCAGCAGGCTCGCGGCCCGTCGCCGTGCCTCGCCGCGGGGCATCCCCGCCAGCTGGGCCGGCAGCAACACGTTGTCGCCGACGGTCAGGTCGTCCAGCAGGTTGAAGAACTGGAAGACCATGCCGATCTTGGCTCTCCGGTAGCGCGCGGACCCCGCCTCGTTCAGCTCGTCCACCCGTACGCCGTCGACCGTGACGCTTCCCGAACTGGGCCGGTCCAGCCCGGCGATCAGATTGAGGAGGGTCGACTTGCCGCTCCCCGAGGGCCCGATGACACTCACGGCCTCCCCGGCCCGCACGCTCAACGTGACGCCGGAGAGCGCGGGCGGCCCTTCACGGCCGTACGCCCGGCTCACCCCCCGGATGTCGATGACGGGCGCGGCGACGGCCCCGTTCGTGGCCGTACTCGCGGTCGTGGTCGATGCCACGAGGCCTCCCCTGGCTGGTGGTTGATGTCGCACCACGACGCTAGGCAGACCCGTGCCCCCGGTCGTCACCCACGACGACGACCCCGCCTGCCGCGCCCGACGGACCCACCCGGGGCGTCATCCCTGAGATGTACGCGGAGGATGTAGCCCGTGCGGCCCCCGTCCACGCGGAGAAGGATGTGACGCCCGAACCCGCTTGCGAGACTGGGCGCAGGGGCGGCGGGACAACGACACGGGCGCTGCGATGCTCGCGAGTCCGAGAAAGCGACAACGGGTGGCGAAGCGAAACAGGGAACAGCAGCCGAACGCCGACCGGAGCGCGGACGACAGCCGGACCCCGAACGCTCAACGGCGGTCGGAACACAAAGCGGCACGACGGCCGTCCCCCTCACCTCTGCCCCTCCGCCGCCTCAAACGCCTCACCCGGCCGGCCTTCCTCTCCTCGTCCCTCCCCCCATTCCTCTCCTCGGTCCTCTCCCCGGTGCTCACGCCGGTCCCGCTCCCCCGCCCCTCCCGCTGGATGTGGACGGCCGACACGACCCTGGCACTCCTCCTGGCCGCCTGCACGGTGGTCACGGCGTTCCGCCAGGGGACGGGCACGGTGCTGCTGCCGCATGCCCCTCTGGAGGCACCGCTCCCGGGAGCCGGGCCTCATGCCTCTCTGGAGGCACCGCTCCCGGGAGCCGGGCCGGTGCCACCGCTCGTACCACCCCTGCCGGGGGCGCCCCCCGCGCCCGATCCCGGCCTCGGTCCCTTCCCCCTCTGGCAGTTGCTCCTGGCGGCCCTGACGGCGCTGCCCCTGGCCCTGCGACGCCGCTTCCCGCTGGCGGTGTTCTGGGCGGTGATCGGTACGACGTTGCTGTTCAACCAGCGCAGCGCCCCCGGCGACACGACCGTGTACACGTTCCTGTCGTGCGTGATCGCGGCGTACGGCGCGGCTGTTCACAGCCCGCACCGGCTGGGGGCGATCGCGAGCCTCGTGGCGGGCGCCGGCCTGATCGCGGCGTACCCCGAGGAGAACTTCCCGTACCTGACTCCGGGTGTGATCCCGTTCGTCGCCCTGCTCGGCGTGGGCCTGGGCGCCAACGCGGTCCACACCTGGAAGCAGCGCGTGCACACCCTGAGGGAGGAGCAGGAGGCGGCGACCCGGCTGGCCGTGGAGCGCGAACGTTCCCGTATCGCTGCGGAGTTGCACGACGTCGTCACCCACAATGTGAGCGTGATGGTGATCCAGGCGGGCGCGGCCCGCAAGGTGATGGACGCCGCGCCGGGCCAGGCCCGCGAGGCGCTGCTTGCCGTGGAGGCGAGCGGCCGTACGGCGATGACCGAACTCCGCCACGTCATGCACCTGTTGACGATGACGACGGAGGCACCGGCCGCGACGACGCCCCCCGCGCCGACGCCGCCGGACCCCACCCCCCTCGCCCCGCAACCGGGCCTGGCGCAGGTTCCCACCCTCGTGGAGCGCGTACGCGGAACGGGTGTCCCGGTGGATCTCACCGTCACCGGGACACCGTCGCTCACGTCCCCCCTGCCGCCCGGCGCGGACCTCGCGGCGTACCGGGTGGTGCAGGAGGCCCTGACGAACACGGTGAAGCACGCGGCGGGAGCCCGGGTCGAGGTCACCGTCGACCACATGCCCACCGCGGTCCGGGTGGAGGTGACGGACACGGGCGGCACCCCCACCCCCGAGGCCGCCACGGGCACGGGCCGGGGCCTGCCGGGCCTCCGCGAACGTCTGGCGGTCTACGGAGGCACCCTCCGGACGGGCCCACGTCCCACAGGCGGCTACCGCGTGGAAGCGGCGATCCCCCTGCGCCACCCGGAGAAATCCGAATGACGACCGACCCGGGACAGGCCCCCGCTCCCCCTCCCCCTCCCTCCCCCCGGGTGGTCATCGCGGACGACCAGGCGCTGGTCCGCACCGGCTTCAGCATGATCCTCACGGCGGACGGCATGGACGTGGTGGCGCAGGCGGCCGACGGTTACGAGGCGGTGGAGGCGGTCCACCGCACCCACCCGGACCTGGTGCTGATGGACATCCGCATGCCGGGCAAGGACGGCTTGGAGGCGACCCGTGAGATCCTCTCGGCCGATCTCCCGACGCCGCCCCGCATCGTCATGCTCACCACGTTCGACCTGGACCGGTACGTCTACGACGCCCTCACGGCGGGCGCCAGCGGCTTCCTGCTCAAGGACGTCACCCCGGAACACCTGGTGGCAGCCGTGCGTCTGGCCCGCACCGGCGACGCCCTCCTGGCCCCCACGATCACCCGCCGCCTCATCGAACGCTTCCTGTCCCCCACCCCGGACACCCCCGCCCTCCACCGCGACCTGACGCCCCTCACCCCCCGAGAACGCCAGATCCTCCACGCCCTGGCCACGGGCCTCAGCAACGCCGAACTAGCCGCCCACTTCCACCTGAGCGAAGCCACCGTGAAAACCCACGTGGCCCGAATCCTCGCCAAACTGAACCTCCGCGACCGAGCCCAAGCAGTGGTAGCGGCCTACGAATCGGGCCTGATCACCCCGAACTCCACGACTCCCGCCCCCTGATCCGGATGATTCACCCTGTTGCTCCAGGAGCGGCCTTGAGGTGGGTGGTGAGGTGTCGGAGCACGGTCCAGGCGTCGCCGTCGGTTCCGTCCCCCAGGACGTAGTGCAGGGCGGGATGTGCGGGCGTGCCGAGTTGTCGCGGGCGCAGGGCGACGGGCGGTCGTCGGGCGTGGGTGAGACCGATGGCATCGACGTCTCCGGCTCCGAGGGTGAAGGACACCGGGACGGGCGGGGCTTCCAGACGCGGGGTCAGCGTCAGGTCCGCGCGAGCTGCTCGGAGCGTGGTGAGCATCGACACCAGGTCGTGCTCATCGACCAGCTCGGCGGCGAGAGATTCGAGGGCCTCCAGGGGAACATCCGCAGCGGACGTGTAGCCGAGTGTGAGCGTGATGTCCTGGGCGACGCCGGCCTTCGTACGCGCTGTGCGGAGTGTCGCGATGGACGGACGGTCCGGAGCTCCGATCGCGACCAGGTGCGTCGGGTCCGGTGACCGGCCCCGGGCCAGGTCTGTCAACTGGCGCGGCGACCAGGGCAGGTTGACCGGCTCCGACGTGCTCCAGCCCACCGGCGCCGCGCCCGTCAGGTGGCGCCAGGCAGCCTCCAGGCCACGGCCTAGGACCAGGTCGGCGGTGGGGGCGTGGACCGTGCGGAACGTGACGGTCAGCTGACGTTCCGGGGTGGGCTCGGCCTGCCGGGTGAAAGCGTCGGCGACCGTGGTGCTGGTCGGGATGAACGTGCCCTGCTGCCAGACGAGGGGGACCCCGGACAGGCCGTCGTAGTAACCACCGACCGGGTGCTGGACCACCCACCGATTGGGGGCACCCCGCAGCGCCATGCGCAGGGGGAGCGTGAGCCGGGCATGGGGTGGCGTGACCAGGTGCAGGGCGCGGTTGGTGGCGCTCGCGGTGCGCAGGACGTCGGAGAGCCAGGTGGTGAAGGCAAGGATGGGACGGTCGGAGATGACGACGGCGGTGGACTCGGTCAGGACATCGACCGAGGGAACGTCGGGAGCGGACGGAGCGACGACGTCCTGTGCGTCACCGGCCGGCTGCTCCTGAGAGATGGTCACCACGTCTGTCGTACACGCGGCGCGCGGCCACACCGTCCCGCCGAGCAGCGTGGTCAGGCGCCCGCACACCGAGCCCGCGAGGGGTTCTGCCTCGGGTACGGCGGTCGAGGCGCGGGCCTCTGTCCACCAGTAGGGCGGCGAGGGTGCGGACACATCACCGCCGAGGAGGCGTTCCGCTTCGCCGGGTATGTGGATCAGGAGCGGTGCCTCGACGGAGACCAGGGGACGGCCGACGCGGGTGCACAGTTGGAGGACGCCGCCGTCACCGGTGGAGGTCAGCCCCAGGTCGGGGCCGCCGGCGAAGAGGCCGGCGAGCAGAGTGCGGGTGTCCGGCAACTTCGGGGTGAGAGCGATGACGTCTTTGGTCATGTTTCGAACTCGCCGACCCAAGAGCGCTCCAGGAGCTCCTTGGGGAGGTACTCGGACTCGACTTCGATCGGGAATCCGGCGTCGTAGGCGAGACAGGCGATGGCAAGCGGGCCGAGAGCAATGACCCCGTTGAGGTCGGCGACCCGTTCCGCGGTGGCGGTCCAGTAGGTCTTATGCAGTTCCAATGCCTCGACCAGCGCGGCGTTGAAACCTTCGTGATCCTTACGCAAGAAGTGGGAGAAGAGATTGATGGGTTGATACAGGACGTTGTGAAGAAGATCTCGTGGCGCGATGGTGGCAATCTCGGGGTAGGAGGCAGTAATCGCCGCCTGCATTTTCTCGACCAGTCCGGGATGTTCAAGCCAGTACGTTTGAAGCGCGTCAACCCAGTGATAGACGTACTCGTCGCCATGTGCTCCAGACGCCCTGAGCAACTCGACAGGGACTTGGCACATGGCATCCATACGCTGTTGGTCCCGGCAGATGATGACAAACCAAAGAGTCGTCAGCCAGTTACCCGCATTCGCATAGAACTGCGGCCCTGTCGCCGCAATGGCGCGAACTTCATCCATGATCCGGCACTCAACGACACCATCCGTTGCCTGTGCCGCCATGAAAGCAGCTGTTCCGACCTGCATTGCGGAAACGGCTGCTTCCCACGTCTCCAGCTCCGCCGCAGCCGGATCGAGCACAGCACGGGCCTGAAACAAGGTCAGCGTCTCATCCATGGCCAGACCGAACCCGGAGGGCGACTGGCCGAGGTCGTCGACGCTGCCTTCCAGGTCCTCCGCCAGGTCCTTCAGGGCAGCCTTGTCCGGTGCCCCCGGCCTGGCGTGTCGCGCTACACGCGCCGTCACGTAGTGCTCCCGTCAGCTGATATCGAATGTCCACTTCGCGTAGCCAGCATACTCGCCCGAGGCAGTCGACTTTGCCTTGACCAGGACATATTCAACATTTCCCTGCCTGAGAGATTTCCTCAGTTCGCGGTAGAGGCGCATCTCCTTGGTGTCGCCGTCAAGCCCTCGCTCGCGCATTTTTCTCAGGATATCCTGGAAGTACTCTTTCGAACCCTGGCGGGCATCAAATCCGTTGGGGAGTTCTCGTTTTCCGAGGTCCAGTCCACTACTCCCCTTGGCCTCGATGACAACGAACTTCTTGACCCCATTCTTGTCGGTATGACTCCACAGCTGATCAAACTGGTCATTCCCGTTCTTCGGACCCGAGAGCTTTTCCCATTGGTAACCCGGATAATGCTCGGGGATCACATGATGCCGGGCAACAGCCTCACCGAACGCCTCACTGTCCACACTCATCTGCTCATGGAACGGGGCGTGTCCCGCCTTCACCTCCTCGTAAGCGCGAAGGTTATCGGGGGTCGGCGCGGCTTCATATGCCCCCTTTGCCGTGCGCACCGGTTCATGCCACGCGTTATCCGCCTGGACTGATACGTGCCGCTGGTGAGCAGCGTCCTTGATGCTGTCGAGCCCTCTGTCGGTGGGCACGGTATCCGGCGCCCGGTCAATCTTTGAGCCGGGAACATACTTCTCAGGAAACGGGGGCGGCTTGTCGGTCGCCGCGATCCATGAACCGGGATTGTTCGGATCCTTCTTCAGATGAGGCGGCGGATAACCGCTCTCGTCCGCAACGGCCACGCGAAGCCTGCGGCCATTCTCTCGATAGTATTTCTCAAAATATCCTGGCTCATGGTTCGCGCGGTAGACCTGCACATCCTTGATCTGATGAGGCTCGAGCCGGTCGTACCAATCCTTGCCCACCGGATGAGGTTCATCACCGGCACCCGCCTGCCATCCGTCCGAACCCGACCCATGATCTCCACGAGGGCCGGGCCCATTGCCGCCTCCACCCGCATGTGCATCGGAATACCCGGATTCGTTGCCGCCACCGGCGTGCTCAGCTCGGGCACCGACCCCGGCCAAGTCGCGCGTGCGGTCCGCGTGGGCGGGGCTGCTGTTCAGCTCCGTGTGGTCGTTCGCGGAGAGTTCGTGCGTGGCCTCGTCCGCGTACTGGCGGATGCTGCCGTCGGCGTTGAGGACGTCGCCCGTCTTGGTGTCGAGGTAGACGCGTTTGCCCGCCTGGTCGACGTACTCGACGGCGTGCTCGGGGACGGAGGCGGCGCGTTCGGCGTGCGGGGTCGGCTGGTCGGGCAGCGTGTACCTGCCGCCGCTGCCTGCCAAGTCCAGCTGGGCCCCGGTGTCCAGATTCTTCAGCGCGGTGAAGGCGTCGCCGACCTTGACGTAGGCGAACTTGCCCGCCTTGCCGACGTACGTGAACGGGTCGACGGCCCGGCCCACCTTGCCCACCACCGACACCGCGCGAGCCGCCGCCCCGGTCCGGCCGGCGCTCGTCGCCGCCGCGCCCGCGCCCTCGGTGCCCAGGAGACCGAGCACGTTGAAGCTGACAGTGCCGGCCGCGCGGGCCGGGTTGGTCTGCCAGGTGTCCCAGGCGACGAACCCCTTGACGGTCTGCTTGTAGGTGGTGCGCGAATCACGCAGCCAGGAGGGGAGTTTGTCGTCGGGCAGCAGCCACCACGTGCCAGCCGTGGCACCGGTCAGGACCGATGCGGTGCCGAGCTGGGCCAGGCTCTTCCACGCCTCACCCGCCGCGTCCGAGCCGTCGGCACCGAACAGGGTGCCGACGCCGTGGACGGTGCCGATCACGCCGTCCGTCCAGAAGCCGTCCCACACCTGCCCGGCCGTGTGCGTGAACCAGTCCCAGCCCTCGTACTCCTGCTCGACCGCCGAACCCCACGGGGTCTCCTCGGCGTGATCGAGGTCGCCAGCCCGGTAGCCGTACATGTTCTCGCCGTGCGAACCGTCGTCGACGGTGAGCTTCGTACCGCCGACCAGCGCGGTGATCTTGTTGTGGCAGGCGCGCTCGGCGGCCTGGAAGGCGGCGACCGTGTGGTTGACGTCGCTCCACAGTCGGTTGTTGGTGTCGACGTTGTCCTTGTCCTTGCGCCACTCGTCGTCCCCGGCGACGGAATCCACGAACGCCCGGGCATCCGCCTTGAGCGTCGCCAACTTTTCCACCAGCGGCTGGACCGTGACGCTGTACTCGTCGAGCGCTGCGGCGACCTTCTCCAGATCGTCCGCGAACGCGTCCGTCTTCGTCTTCACCAACTGGGTGGACGAGAACAGGTCATACGCCTCTGGCGCCTGGTAGAAGGCGGACAGGCCCTGGAAAGTGGTGTGCACATCCGCACCCGAGGCGCGGAACTGGCCCGCGTTCGCGTACAGCAGCATCACATCGATACCCAGCGTGGACAGATCCCCGAGGAACTGCGGTATCCCGGACGGGTCGATCAGATTCGCCTCGTCCGCCATCACTGCCCCTGTCCGGGCAGATCGACCTTCGGCTCCTTCGCCGCCTCACGCTGCGCGTTCGCCGCCAGGTCCAGGTCACCCTCGACATAGTGCCCGGTCGCCTCGGCCGCCCCGCTCAGCGACTTGGACGTGCGCTTGGCGACATAGAGCAGGTCATGGCTCCACCGCTGCAGGAACTCCCCCAGCGCCGAACCAACCACCCCGACCGTGCTCGTGTACGGCCCGTACTGACTGGTGATCATCCCCGCCGCCGAAGCGGCCTCCTCCAGATTCCCCTGAGCCGCCGAACCAGCCCCCGACAGGTTCTCCGCATGCGCACCTGACGTCTCCAGAACACCGCGCACCCCGACCGGGTCTATGTCCCACCCCGTCACACCGTTCTCCCAACCCCCGTACACGCCAAGAGCCACCCGATGCAGAGCGCCAGTTCTCGCCGCCGCACCGAGTGTCCCGACAAGACCTACGTCCTATCGATCATCGAACATGCTCTCGCGTACGCCACTGCAGGCACAACATCGCACCACGGCAGGAGGCTGAGACCAGTCAGGGCCTGGAACAGGTACACGCACACTCTTGGGCTCAGTGGACGAGCCGTGATATGCCATCGCACTCGCGCGCTGTCCAGGCACAGCCATCCGTCCTGCCCGTATCGCGACCAAATCAGGCAGCCTTGACGATAGGGACAGGACACCTGGACCCCCACCCCCGACCGGCCGCGCATCACGGTCGTCGTCGACGAAGGCGCCGAGGTCATGACCGCCGCCGACAAGGTCCCCTACGAGACCGAGACCGGCGACGGCAAGACCCGCACCGTCAACCGCTCCGCACTGCCCGGCCTGGAGTCGTTGGCGCGAATGGGGCGCGCGGCATGCATCGACCTATGGTGGATGACCCAGAAGCCCACCATCGGCGACGGCATCCCCAACAGATCGCCCCGCAGATCGGCGTCTCCATCTGCCTCGCCGTGCGCACGCCGGCCGAAGCCCGCGTCGTGCTTGGGGAGGACGCTCAGGCCAAGGGCTGGAACGCCGACGAACTCCCGGTTCCGGGTGTGGCGTTGATCCGGGACGGCAAGCGCAAGCCCGACCCGGTCAAGGTCCGCTACATGGACAAGGCCGTCGTCATCGCCCTGCCCGAGCGCACGCCGTGGTCCCGCTCGGTCGCTCCGACCGTGGAAGCCGCGGGCGCACCGACGCTCACCCTCGTCAAGGACAGCGCGACCGAGACGGCACCGGCCACGGACGGCGCCGTCGCCCGTGTCCTGAAGGCCATCGAGACCGCCGACGAACCGGTCCTCCAGAAGGACCTGGTCACGCTCACTGGCCTGTCCAAGGGCGCCGTGTCCAAGGCCGTCAAAACCCTCACCACCGGCGGCACGGTCGTCCGCACCCTCGACGGCCGACTGACCGTCACGCGCGGCGACGACTCCGCCGCCGCCTGACCCATCTCCACCACGACGACGGCCCCCTTCCCCTAAGAACCGGGGCCGCCGCCTTCCACCAGACCGTCAACAGACCTGTGGAGGTCTCCCAGCATGACCCAAGCGACCGACATCCGGCGAGACGGCGAGCGGCCGTTACTGCTGGATCTGTTCTCCTGCGCCGGCGGCGCCGCCATGGGCTACGCCCGCGCCGGGTTCACCGTCCACGGCTGCGACATCGCCCACCGACCCAACTACCCCTTCCCGTACCACCGGGGCGATCGCTCGCCCACCAAGAGTGACGGCGGCCCCGACCGACGCCACCGCCGGGCCCGGACAGAGGCCGAGATCAAGCGCAAGGTGAAGGAGCTGGAGCGCCAACGGGACCAGGGGCGCGCACCCGCAGCGGGCCGTAAGCCGACCGTCGCCGCGTGGATGGAGACCTACCTGACCGACATCGCGAGCCTGAAGCTCAAGCCGCGCTCCCTCGACGACTACTGGTCGAAGACGCGGAACGACATCATCCCCGGCGTCGGCAAGCACCGCATCGACAAGTTGCAGCCCGAACACCTGGAAGGGGTGTACCGGGCCATGCTCGACGCCGGCCACGCTCCCTCGCCCGTCGTGAAGGTGCACTGCATCCTGTCCCGTGCCCTGAAAATCGCTCACCGCCGCCGCATCGTCGGGGAGAACGTCGCCACGCTCGTCGACCCGCCGAGCATCGACGAGACCGAGGCCAACCTCTTCACCAAGGAAGAAGCCAAAGCCTTCCTCGAAGCCGCGTCGAAGCGCCCCACCATCATGCGGTGGATCGTCGGTGTCGGCATGGGGTTCCGGCTGGGCGAAACGCTCGGCTTGCGCTGGTCGTACGTCGACCTGGAAGCGGAGCTGTTCCGCCCCGAGTGGCAGCTTCAGCGCCTCACGTGGCGGCACGGCTGCACCGACCCGCACACCTGTGGGGGGCGTCTGCACCGCTTCGAGCCCTGCCCGCCGGACTGCACCACGCACAAGGGCTACAAGCGTGGGTGCCCGAAGTCGTGCCCCAAGACGTGCGCGAAGCATGCGAGCGCCTGCCCGAAGCGCAGGGAAGGCGGGCTCACCTTCACGCGGCCCAAGACCAAGAAGTGACGGAACGCCGTACCGATCCCGCCCGTCTTCGTTTCCTTCCTGCACGACCACAAGGCCAAGCAGGAAGCGGCGCGGGAGGCCGCCGGGGAACTGTGGCAGGAGCACGACGTCGTGTTCTCGCGCCCGGACGGCCGCCCCCTGGACCCGCGTGCCGACTACGAGGAGTTCAAGGACCTGCTCAAGGAGGCGGGTATCGATGACCGCCGCCTGTACGACGGGAGCCGTCACACCGCCGGCACGATCCTCAACGAGCTGGGCATCGACATGCCCACGATCATGGAGATCCTGAGGCACACGCAGATCAGCCAGCCCCGGCGGTACGTCAAGGGCCGGTCGCACCTGTCCATGGACGCCATGAGGCGCATGGGCGAGTTCTTCGTGCCGCCGCCGTCGCCTCCGTCGCCCCCGATTCCGGGCCCCATTGAGACCAGAACTGAGACCGCCGACACCCGCGCGGCATGCTCCCAACGGCGCCGCCGCATCCGTTGAACGAGAAAGCCCAGCTCAGACACTGTCTGGGCTGGGCTTAGAAAGAGCCGCCTTCGGGATTCGAACCCGAGACCTACGCATTACGAGTGCGTTGCTCTGGCCATCTGAGCTAAGGCGGCGCACTGTCCGCACTATGGTGCGATCAGCAACGTCGGTAAGTCTACACAGTTTCTCGGGTGCTCCGAACCAGGGTCCGGAGCACCCCGCGGCCTTGCTGCGCGAGCCCCCGGTCAGGACGGTGAGCAGCGCTTTCCGTCGGTGGGCGGCGTGCCGCGCAGCAGGTACGTGTTGATCGCGGAGTCGATACAGCCGCTGCCCCGCCCGTACGCCGTGTGCCCGTCGCCGTCGTACGTGAGGAGGCGGGCGGAGGAGAGCTGGGAGGCGAGGGCCTCGGCCCAGCGGTACGGCGTGGCGGGGTCGCGGGTGGTGCCTACCACGACGATCGGGGCCGCGCCCTTCGCCTCGATGCGGCGCGGCACCCCCGTCGGCTTCACCGGCCAGTACGCACAGCTCAGCGAGGCCCACGCCAGCGCCCGGCCGAAGACCGGGGACGCCTTCTCGAAGGCGGGCAGCGCCCGCTCCACCTCGTCCGGCGTGGCGTACGCCGGGGGGAGGTCGAGGCAGTTCACGGCCGCGTTGGCGTACATGAGGTTGGAGTACCGGCCGTCGGCCTCCCGCTCGAAGTAGCCGTCCGACAGGGCCAGCAGCCCGGCGCCGTTCTTGTCCTGGACGGCCTGCGTGAGGGCCTGGCGGAGCCGCGGCCACGCCCCCTCGTCGTACATCGCCGCGATCACCCCCGTCGTCGCCAGGGATTCGCCGAGCTTCCGCCCGCCCGTCGCGCCCGCCGCACCCGTCGCGAGAGGTCGCGCGTCCAGGCGCTCGAAGAGGGCGCTCAGGTTGTCGCCGACCTGGGCAGGCGTGCGCCCCAGCGGACAGTTCTCCCGGTGTGCGCAGTCCTCCGCGAAGGCCCGGAACGCCGTCTCGAAGCCCGCCGTCTGTTCCTGGTTCAGCCGGTCCGCGCTCAGCGACGGGTCCAGCGCCCCGTCCAGCACCAGCCGGCCGACCCGCTCCGGGAACAGCCCGGCGTACGTCGCGCCGAGGAACGTGCCGTACGAGGCCCCGACGTACGTCAGCTTCCGATCCCCCAGCACCGCCCGCAGGACGTCCATGTCGCGGGCCGCCTCGACCGTGGACACATGCCGCAGCAGCTTCGGCGCCCGCGCCCCGCACCCCTCCGCGAACCGCTTGTACGCGGCCACCAGCGCGTCCTTCTCCGCCCGGTCGTCCGGTGTGAGGTCCGTCTGCGTGTACGCGTCCATCTCGCGGCCCGTGAGGCACTCGACCGCCTCGCTGCCGGCCACGCCCCGCGGGTCGACGGCGACCATGTCGTACCGCGCTCGGATCTGCGCCGGGTAGGCGGTGCCCGCGTAGCCCTGGAGGTAGCCGACGGCCGAGCCGCCCGGGCCACCCGGGTTGACCAGCAGCGAACCGAGCCGTTCCCCCGGGCCGGTGGCCTTCTTGCGCGACACCGCCAGCTTCACGTCACCCTCGCCGGGGTTCGCGTAGTCCAGCGGCGCCCTCATCGTGGCGCACTGGAAGCCGGGCACGTCGCAGTCGCGCCAGCGCAGCTTCTGCTCGTAGTACGGCGCGAGGGCCGCGGGCGTCGCGCGGGGCAGCGGGCCGAGCGCGGGCACCCCGTCGTCCGCCGTGGCCGCCCGGCTCGCACCGCCTGGGGAACACGCCGACACGAGCAGCGCGACGGCGGCGAGCAACGCGCCGCCGCCGGCGCGCAGGGAACGGTTCGGCCGGGACCGGGAAGTACGCCTGGTTCGCATCTCGCGAGCGTAACCAGAGGCAACCGGATGATCACGAACGGCGACGAATGCTCCTCGTACGAGTGACACGGTCAACCGAACGCCCGCCGACGCGCGCCCGAACGCCCGAACACCCGCCGACGCTCACCCGAACCCCCGCACCCGCCCGAACACCCGCCGACGCTCACCCACGTGTCGCCCCCGGAGGGCCCGCGCGCGAACACCGCCCCGCACCCGCCGGAATACCGCCCGCACTCGCCCGCCGAGCCACCTAGCCACCGAGCCACCGAGCGCGCCCCTCACGCCCTCCCCCGCGCTGCGTGCGCCACCGTCACCCGGCCCGCAGGGCCATGGTCATCGCCTCGACCGCCAGCAGCGGGGCGACGTTGCGGTCCAGCGCTTCCCGGCAGGCCGCGATCGCGTCGATCCGCCGCAGCGTCGCCTCCGGCGTCCCGCTGCGGGCCATCCGCTCCAGTACGTCCTGGACCTCGACGTTGGCGAGGGCGACCCGCGACCCCAGTTGCAGGGCCAGCACATCGCGGTAGAAGCCGGTCAGCTCGGTCAGCGCCAGGTCCAGGCTGTCCCGCTGGGCCCGCGTACGGCGCCGCTTCTGCTTGTCCTCCAGGTCCTTCATGACGCCCGCCGTGCCGCGCGGCATGCGCCCGCCCTGGACGGCCCCGAGTGCCGCCTTCAGCTCCTCGGTCTCCTTGGTGTCGACCTCTTCCGCCAGTTGCTTGGACTCCTCGGAGGCAGCGTCCACCAGCTCCTGCGCGGCCTTGAAGCATCCGCCGATGTCCTCGATCCGCAACGGCAGCTTCAGTACGGCGGCCCGCCGCTCCCGCGCCCGCGGGTCGGTGGCCAGTCGGCGCGCCCGCTCGATGTGACCCTGGGTGGCCCGGGCGGCGACCGCGGCGGCCTCCGGCTCGATGCCCTCGCGCCGTACGAGCATGTCCGCCACCGCGTCCACCGACGGGGTGAGCAGGCTGACGTGCCGGCACCGCGAGCGGATGGTCGGCAGCACGTCCTCCAGCGACGGGGCGCACAACAGCCAGACCGTCCGCGGCGCGGGCTCCTCCACGGCCTTCAGCACCGCGTTCGCCGACTTCTCGTTCAACCGCTCGGCGTCCTCGACGAGGATGACCTGCCACCGCCCGTTCGCCGGCGACGTGAACGACTTGCGCACGGTGTCCCGCATGTCCTCGGCGAGGATCTGCGTGCCCACGGCCGCCACCGTCGTCACGTCGGCGTGCGTGCCCACCAGCGCCGTGTGGCACCCGTCGCAGAATCCGCACCCCGGGCTCCCCCCGAGCGCCCTGTCGGGGCTCACACACTGCAAGGCCGCCGCGAACGCCCGCGCCGCCGTGTTCCGGCCCGCTCCGGGCGGCCCCGTGAACAGCCAGGCGTGCGTCATCTTCGACGCCTCGGGAAGCGGCCCTCCGGTCCCGGCCGCCGTGACGATGGCATCCGCGTCCCGGGCGGCCGCGTCCAGCTGCCGACTGAGCCGCTCCTGCCCCACCAGGTCGTCCCACACGGTCATGCCCCCACCACCCCTCCGTCCCAAGAACCGAACCGAACCAGACCGAACCCGTCGGCCCCATTCTGCGCGACCCCACTGACAGCCCCGAATCGGCGGGAGGGGAAGGCTGCGGGCGCATACCCCCACCGCTGCGCGCCCGCCCACGCACGGAAGGGGCCGTGCCGGTGTGGCAAGCCCGTCGCGTAGAGAAGCACAGCGAACGGCTCCCCTCCCACCCCGGGCAAGGGCACCAAGCGACGGGCTGACCCACCGGCACGGCCCCGCCCCACGACGCACCCGAAGCGCCCACGGGCGGTGGCCGTTCCGCCCCGACCGCGCCCCACGCAGCCGGAGACACGCCGACAAGCTCACCCCCGGTGTGAACCGGGCTCAGCCCCGGCGTGAACGGGGCTCACCCCCGGCGTGAACGGGACTCAGCCCCGCCGCCGCCTCCAGCCACGACCGCGCCCCTCGTCCGGTTCGTCCGAGTCGCGCGGACCCAGCAGTTCGTCCGCCAGGGTCGGCAGGTCGTCGAGCGGTGTCTCCTCGGCCCAGTCCGACCGCTGCCGACGCCGAGGGGTCCCCTCCTCGTCGACCTGCGGCAGCTCCCGCGTCCGCTCCGCTGCACCGTCCGCGCCGTCCGCGCCGTCCGCACCACCAACCGCCGGCCGCTCGTCCCGGAAGAACCCGGGCGGCACCGGCGGCACCCGGTCCTCGCGAACCGGCGGCAGCACAGCGGTCTCATCGGCCGCGCCCGGAGGCACCGGAGGCACCTGCGGCAGCACCGCGGTCTCGTCCTCGGCACGCGCCCCCGCTCCGGACACCGGTCCCGAAGCGGTATCCGGCGTGAACCCCGACGGCGCGGCCCCGGCCCCAGTTCCGAACCCGGACGCCGGCTCAGGCCCCTCGGCCGTCGGCTCAGGCGGCCTGGGCAGCTTCGCCGTGGTCTCGGAGTCCGCCGATCCTCCGGGCCGGACCGGCGGCAGAACGGCCGTCTCGTCCCACGGCCCGCCGGACGCGTTCGTAGGCGTCACCACAGGCGTGGGCACGGTGGTGTCCGCCGCACCCCGCTCGCCGTCAGCCTCAAGCCCGCGCGAGGCCGCAAGTCCCTGCTCAGCCCCGGCCCTCTGCGAAGCCTCACCCTGCGCAGCCTCAGCCGCGGCCGCCCGGGCGAGCGCGGCCGCCCGCTCCGCCGCCGCGGCCCTCTCCGCCTCGGCCGCCGCGGCCGCCGCCCGCGCGGCCTCCGCGACGCGCTCGGCCTCGGCGGCGGCAGCCCGCTCGGCGGCGATCCGCCGGGCCTCCTCGGCGCGCAGCAACGCCTCCTCGGCCTTCCGCTGCTTCTCCAGGCGGCGCGCCTCCGCCTCCGCCCGCAGCCGCTGCTCCTCCGCGGCCTGCTGACGCCGGCGCTCCTCCTCGACCCGGCGCCGCTCTTCCTCCTCGGCCCGGGCCTTCTCCTCCGCGAGGAGCCGTGCCTGCTCCTCCTCGGCCCGGCGACGCGCCTCCTCGGCCCGTCGCCGGGCCTCCTCCGCCTGCCGCTCGGCCTCGCGCCGCTGCGCCTCCTCCAGCTCGCGCCGCTTGCGCTCCTCCTCCTCGGCACGCAGCCGGGCGAGCTCCTCCTGGCGCTCCCGCTCCAGCCGCTCTTCCTCCGCCTTGCGCGCGGCCTCTTCCTCAGCCCGCTTCCGGGCCTCCTCCTCGGCCTTGCGCCGTGCCTCCTCCTGGGCCTTCACCTCGGCCTCGGACAGCGGGAGCATCACGTCGAGCCGGTGCCGGATCACGGTGGTGACGGCCTCCGCGTCCTGCGCGCCGTCGACGACCAGGTACCGCCCGGCGTCGGCGGCGGCCAGCGTCAGGAATCCGGCCCGCACGCGCTCGTGGAACTCGGCCGGCTCGGACTCCAGCCGGTCCGGCGCCTCGGTGAACCGCTCCCTGGCCGCTTCGGGGGAGACATCCAGCAGCACCGTCAGATGCGGCACGAGTCCGTTCGTGGCCCAGCGGGAGATCCGGGCGATCTCGGTCGGCGAGAGATCCCGTCCGGCGCCCTGGTACGCCACGGAGGAGTCGATGTACCGGTCGGAGATGACGACGGCGCCCCGCTCCAGAGCGGGCCGCACCACGGTGTCCACGTGCTCGGCGCGGTCCGCCGCGTACAGCAGCGCCTCGGCCCGGTGGGACAGGCCGGCGCTCGACACGTCGAGGAGGATCGACCGCAGCCGCTTGCCCACCGGGGTCGCGCCGGGCTCCCGGGTCACGACGACCTCGTGCCCCTTGGCGCGGATCCACTCGGCGAGCGCCTCGACCTGGGTGGACTTGCCGGCGCCGTCCCCGCCCTCCAGGGCGATGAAGAACCCGGACTCGGCCGGTGCCTGGTCGGGGTCGTCACCGCCGAGCAGGGCGTCGCGCAGGTCGTGCCGCAGCGGCACCCCGGACCGGTCGTCGACCTTGGCGAGCACGAGCGCGGCGACCGGCAGCAGCAGCGCTCCGACCAGCATCAGTGTGAACGCCGCGCCGCCGTGCGCGAACACGAACTTGCCGTTCTCCAGCCGGTGCGGGCCGATGGCGGCGGCGACCAGCGGTGCGACGACCGCGGCCAGCGCCACGAGGACCCGTACGACCGCGTGGAGGTGATCGGTGGTCCGGGCACGCCGGAACTCCTCGGCCTCCTGGTCGAGCAGGGTGTGCCCGGTGTTCGCGGCGACGCCCGCGGCGACGCCCGCCAGCGCGAAGATCAGTACGACGCTCGTCACATCCGGTACGAGCCCACCGGCGAGCAGTGCGACACCGGTGAGGGCGATGGCCAGGGCGAGCAGCCGTCGGCGGGACAGCGACGGCAGCAGGGACGGGGCCTTGCGGATCCCGAGGCCCACCCCGCCGGTCAGCGCGACGACCAGCAGGCCGTACAGCACCGGGCCGCCGCCCAGGTCCTTGGCGTGCAGTACGGCGACGGCGACCGCGGCGGCGACCGCGCCGGCGACCGCCGCGCACGCGGGCACCAGGAGCGGGATCGCGCCCGTACGGCCCTTGTCCACACCCGTGCCGGTCCTGGGCCGGCGCAGCCCCTCCAGCGGGGACCGCGCGCGCGGGGTGCGCGTCTTGGGCAGTTCGAGGAAGGTCACCACCGACAGCGAGGCGGCGAAGAGACCGGCGGCGACGTACGAGGCGAGCGCCGCCTGGTGCTGCCCGAACCAGTCGAGGCCGGCGCCCAGCAGGTTGTTGAGCAGGGCCACGACGACGAGCGTGGCGGCCGCGAGGGGCACCGCCACGAAGCCGGTACGCAGGGACAGGCGCCGCAGGGCGTCCATGTGGTCCGGCAGCGGGCGTACGGTCGCGCCCTCCAGCGGCGGCTCGGGCAGGAGCGAGGGCGCCGCGCTCTCCCGGCAGACGGTCCAGAACCGCTCGGCGACACCGGTCACAAAGACGGTCACCAGGAGCACCGCGAGCGCGTTGTCCGGTGTCCAGTCGATCCACAGGGGCGCGACGATCAGCAGCAGGATGCGCAGCCCGTCCGCGCCGACCATGGTCCAGCGCCGGTCGAGCGGACCGTCCTGCGAGGTCAGTGAGGTGAGCGGCCCGAGGAGGACGGCGCCGAAGAGCAGGGTCGCGAGGGCCCGTGTGCCGAAGACGATGGCGACGGTCAGCGCGACGCCCCGGTAGCCGCCCCCGAAAGCGCCCTCGGCGATCGCCGTCTGGAAGGCCAGGAGGACCAGCACGAAAAGGGCGAGGACATCGCCCACGCCTCCCACGAGCTGTGCGCTCCACAGCCGTTTGAGCTGAGGTCGGCGCAAGAGCGCCCGTACCGCGCGCTCCCTGGAGTCGGCTGCCAGGGCGCTGTCGGGGGCCGGAGTCAGGGCAGTCGGCTGCTCGCCTCGCATCATGCTTTCAGCCTATCGGCACCCACCGACACCCCGACCCGGCGCCCGAACGCACGCACACGTCGCCATCAAGTCGTGTAAAAAGCGCGGGTTCAGAAAAACCAAAGTGAAGATTCCAGCCACCGCTCGGCACCACCGCCGCCGAAGGGGCACGGGGAACTGCGCGACCAGCCACAACGCTCCCGCACCCGCCGCAAAGCTCCCGGACCCCCAACCCCTTGGGCGTTCCGATCCCTCGGCCACGCCCGCGCCGTCGGGCGTTCCGATGCCTCGGCCACGCCCGCGCCGTCGGGCGTTCCGAACCCTCGGCCGTTCGAGAACCGTCGGGCGCCCGGCAGCCTTCAGCCGGACGCCCGAACGTCTCTCGACGCCTTTCGACGCCTCTCGACGCCTCTCAGCCCTCGGACGACGACGCGGTCTTCTTCGCAGCCGCCGTCTTCGCGGTCGCGGTCTTCTTCGCCGCGGCCGTCTTCGCGGTGGCGGTCTTCTTCGCGGCCGTCTTCTTCGCCGGCGCCGCCTTCTTGGCGGTGGCCTTCTTGGTCGCGGTCGCCTTCTTGGCGGGCGCCTTCTTCGCCGTCTTCTTGGCCGGGCCCTTCGCCCGCTTCTCCGCGAGCAGCTCGAACCCACGCTCAGGCGTGATCGTCTCCACGCTGTCCCCGGACCGCAGCGTCGCGTTGGTCTCGCCGTCGGTGACGTACGGCCCGAAGCGGCCGTCCTTCACCACGACCGGCTTGCCGCTGACGGGGTCCGCGCCCAGCTCCTTCAGCGGCGGCTTGGCGGCGGCCCGCCCCCGCTGCTTGGGCTGGGAGTAGATCTCCAGCGCCTCTTCCAGCGTGATCGTGAACAGCTGGTCCTCGGACTGCAGGGAGCGCGAGTCCGTGCCCTTCTTCAGGTACGGCCCGTACCGCCCGTTCTGGGCGGTGATCTCCTGGCCCTCCGCGTCCGTGCCGACGATGCGCGGCAGCGACATCAGCTTCAGGGCGTCATCGAGCGTGACCGTGTCCAGGGACATCGTCTTGAACAGGGAGGCCGTCCGCGGCTTGACCGCGTTCTTGCCCGTCTTCGGGGTGCCCTCGGGGAGGATCTCCGTGACGTAGGGCCCGTAGCGGCCGTCCTTGGCGACGATCTGGTGGCCGGTCGCCGGGTCGGTGCCCAGTTCGAAGTCGCCGCTCGGCTTCGCCAGCAGTTCCTCCGCCAGCTCGACGTTCAGCTCGTCGGGCGCCAGGTCCTCGGGGATGTCGGCGCGCTGGTGGCCCTCGCTGTCCTTCTCGCCGCGCTCGATGTAGGGGCCGTAGCGCCCGACGCGGAGCACGATGTCGTTGCCGACGGGGAACGAGGAGACCTCGCGCGCGTCGATGGCGCCCAGGTCGGTGACCAGTTCCTTCAGTCCGCCGAGGTGGTCGCCGTCGCCGTTCCCGGCTTCGGCGGCCGTGCCGATGTCCCCGGTGTTCTCGCCGAAGTAGAACCGCTTCAGCCACGGCACGGACTGAGCCTCGCCGCGGGCGATGCGGTCGAGGTCGTCCTCCATCTTCGCGGTGAAGTCGTAGTCGACGAGCCGCCCGAAGTGCTTCTCCAGGAGGTTGACCACGGCGAAGGAGAGGAAGGACGGCACGAGGGCCGTGCCCTTCTTGAAGACGTAGCCGCGGTCCAGGATCGTGCCGATGATCGACGCGTACGTCGACGGGCGGCCGATCTCGCGCTCTTCGAGCTCCTTGACCAGGCTGGCCTCGGTGTAGCGGGCGGGCGGCTTGGTGGCGTGCCCGTCGACCGTGATCTCCTCGGCGGCCAGCGCGTCGCCCTCGGTGACCTGCGGCAGCCGGCGCTCGCGGTCGTCCAGCTCGGCGTTCGGGTCGTCGGCACCCTCGACGTATGCCTTGAGGAAGCCGTGGAAGGTGATCGTCTTGCCGGAGGCGCTGAACTCGGCGTCCCGGCCGTCGGAGGCGGTGCCGCCGATCTTGACGGTGACGGAGTTGCCCGTCGCGTCCTTCATCTGCGAGGCGACGGTCCGCTTCCAGATCAGCTCGTACAGCTTGAACTGGTCACCGGTCAGACCGGTCTCGGCGGGCGTGCGGAAACGATCACCCGAGGGCCGGATCGCCTCGTGCGCCTCCTGCGCGTTCTTGACCTTGCCGGCGTACGTGCGGGGCTGCGCCGGCAGGTAGTCGGCGCCGTACAGCTGCGTGACCTGGGCGCGGGCGGCGGCGATCGCGGTGTCGCTGAGCGTCGTGGAGTCCGTACGCATGTACGTGATGAAGCCGTTCTCGTACAGCTTCTGGGCGATCTGCATGGTCGCCTTGGCGCCGAAGCCCAGCTTGCGCGACGCCTCCTGCTGGAGCGTCGTCGTACGGAAGGGAGCGTACGGCGAGCGGCGGTACGGCTTGGACTCGACGGAGCGGACGGAGAAGCGGGTGTTCTCCAGGGCGGCGGCCAGCGCGCGGGCGTTCGCCTCGTCGAGGTGCAGGACGTTCGCGCCCTTGAGCTGCCCGAGCGAGTCGAAGTCGCGGCCCTGCGCGACCCGGCGGCCGTCGACGGACTGCAGCCGTGCGACCAGGGACGACGGGTCGGACGGGTCGCCGGCGCGGCCGGTGGAGAAGGTGCCGGTCAGGTCCCAGTACTCGGCCGAGCGGAACGCGATCCGCTCCCGCTCCCGCTCCACGACGAGCCGGGTCGCCACGGACTGGACACGGCCCGCCGACAGCCGGGGCATGACCTTCTTCCACAGGACCGGCGAGACCTCGTAGCCGTAGAGGCGGTCGAGGATGCGGCGGGTCTCCTGGGCGTCGACCAGCTTCTGGTTGAGCTGGCGCGGGTTGGCGACGGCGGCCTGGATCGCGGCCTTGGTGATCTCGTGGAAGACCATCCGCTTGACCGGGACCTTGGGCTTGAGGACCTCCTGGAGGTGCCAGGCGATGGCCTCGCCCTCGCGGTCCTCATCGGTGGCGAGGTAGAGCTCGTCGGAGTCCTTCAGCAGGTCCTTGAGCTTCTTGACCTGCGCTTTCTTGTCCGCGTTGACCACATAGATGGGCGCGAAGTCGTGCTCGACGTCCACGCCGAGGCGACGGACCTCGCCGGTGTACTTCTCGGGCACCTCCGCGGCGCCGTTGGGAAGGTCGCGGATGTGCCCGACGCTCGCCTCGACGATGTAGCCGGGGCCGAGATAGCCCTTGATCGTCTTCGCCTTGGCAGGCGACTCGACGATGACGAGTCGGCGGCCGCCCTTCGCGGTCTCGCTGGTCGGGGACAACTTCGCTCTTCTCTCCGGTCGACGCTGGGATCTCCCCGGGGTCGCCTTGTGTCCGGGGTCGGGCACCCCCGGAGACCGGCGCCTCGCAGGAGGCGCGGCCATGGGCCCGGGGATCGGGTCGTGCTGACGCTGCGGAGTGTGACGGTACATCCCGCCCCCGTGTCAAACGGGAAAAGCCCGCAACGGCCACTCGAACGGTAACCCGACTACCGCCATTCCTGCCGCCCGGCGTCTTCACCGCCCTTTCCGCGCCGATGCGGAGGGTCACCTCGCGGTTACCGTGCCCGCTCCCCGCCCCGGCACCCGGCACCCCCTCAGATCTGCGCGAAGCACCACGCGCCGAGCAGCAGGGCGGCGACCGCGGCGACGCTCGCGAGCGTTGCCGACATCACAGGGCGCACCCCGAGCGCGACCGGCAGGCCCTGCCGCAGCCGGACGGTGGTCCACAGCAGCAGCCCGCCCCCGAACAGGGCGAACACCGCGCCCGTGAAGATCGCCGATCCGCTCTCCATGTCCCGCTCTCCCACCCCTCGACTCCCAGGGAGGGGAGGCTGGCACGCACGGGAAGCGGACACACGAACCCGAGGTGAACGCGAGGCGTCCGGGTCTCAGACCGAGCCGGGTGTGGGTATCTGCCCGGTCGTCCGGGAGACGTCGGCGTTGCGCACCGTGCACACCACCTTGTTGAAGCCCTTCTTCCACTCGTCCTCGTCGGAGACCCAGCCGGACACGATCAGGGCGGAGCCGGGCGCCCAAGTCGACTCGAACCTGTTGGTGCAGAGCTTTCCCCCTTCGTCGAGGGCGCCCTGGAAGGTCATGCTGTCCGGGGCCTGGACCGATCCGACGACCTGGTCGGTGTGCGCTTGGGCACAGTCGGTCAGCGGCGCGTCGTATCCCTTGTCCCGGCTGGTGTAGTCCCAGCAGTCGCCGACCGCCATCTGCGTGGGCCACAGGTGCACGCCCGTGTCGCGGAGCCGGCCCACCTCGCCGCCTATGGGGACGTGCTTGCCGAGGACGAGACAGGCCGTACCGCCCTTGGCCGCGGTGAAGCCCTCCTTCGTCGGCACGAGCGCGTAGACGCCGGCGTCGGGGAGGGCCTCGGCCATCGAGTCGGCCTGGTTGGCGCAGCGCTGCGGGCCGTTGGCCCGGGCGTCCTCGTGGTCGGAGGCCGTCTCGATCGCCACGACCTGGCCGTCCGGCCAGTCCTCTTCGCAGTCCACCACGCCGAGGTCGGGCAGCGACTTGAACGCCGCCCCCGTCCAGACCGCCTTGACGCAGTCCCCTACCTGGAGCGGCTTGGTGAGGGCCGCCTTCTCGCCGTAGGGATATGTGGCGATCACCTGTCCGGGCGGGTCCGGCGGGACGTTCATGAGGTGGACCACGGCCCAGGTGCCGCCGCCCGCCACGAGCAGCACAGCCACGACGATCGCGACGAGCGCGGCCGGGGGCATCTTGCGCCGGGGCGGGCCGGGCTGCGGGGCGACGGCGGTGACCGTGGGGAACCCGGCGTTGCCCGGAGGGGGCGGGCCGCCGCCGTACGGCGTGGACCGGTTGACCGCGTACGGCGACTGACTGCCCATGGTGCCGCCGTACAACGGCGCCTGGGCGCCCATCGCGCTCCCGTACGGCGTGGCCGGGCTGCCCGGATAGCCGCCCTGGGCGGGTTGCTGACCGCCCGCCACATTGCCGTAGGGCGTGGGCCGGCCGCCCGCGTACGGGTTGTGGCCGTCGTACGGGCCGCGGGGCTGCGCCTGCCGCCAGGGGTCGTACGGCGACGGTCCGGCCGGGGTGTTCGGGCCCGCGCCAGGGGTGTTCGGGCCGCCCGCCGGGGTGTGCGGCGTGTTCGGGGTCGGCGGGGCGCCCGGCGTGTGCGGGGTGGCGCCGGGGGTGTGGGGTGTGTAGGGGGCGGCCCCCGGCGTGTGCGGGGTGTACGGCGTGTGGGGCGCGCCGGGTGTGTTCGGCGTGTTGACGCCCTGCGCGGCGGCCGCGTGGCCCTGCGGCGAACCGGCGGTCGCCCGGCCGCCGGGGGCGCCGGCGTCCGTAACCCGCTCCAGTCCGCGTGCCACCGCCTCGGGTGACAGGCGCCGTACCGGGTCCTTGATGAGCAGTCCGTGCAGCACGGGCGCCAGTTCACCGGCGCGGGCGGGCGGTGCGGGCTCCTCGCCCAGCAGGGCGGTGAGCGTCGCGTACTCGCCGTGCCGGTCGAAGGGGCCGCGGCCCTCGACCGCCGCGTACAGCGTGGCGCCGAGGGAGAACAGGTCGGCGGCAGGTGTCGGCGGCTCGCCCCGCGCGCGCTCGGGCGCCAGGTAGCCGGGGGTGCCGAGGATGCCGGCGGTGGCGGTGAGCCGGGGCTCGCGGGACTCCGGCTGGAGCGCGATGCCGTAGTCGGTGAGCAGCACGCGCGCGTAGGGGTCGCCGGAGGCGTCGGCGGCCAGCAGGATGTTGGCCGGTTTCACATCGCGGTGGAGGATGCCGATCCGGTGCCCCGCGGTGAGCGCGTCGAGGACGGCGAGCCCGATCCGGGCCACCTGCTCGGGGGCGAGCGGCCCCCGCTGCCGGACGACGGCCTGGAGGTCGACGGCGTCCGGCACGTACTCCATGACGATCCACGGCAGGCCCTCGTGCAGCACGACGTCGTGGACCGTCGCCACATGGGGGTGGCCGCGCAGCCGGGCTGCGTGCCGGGCCTCGCTGCGGGCCCTGGCGATGCGTTGCGCGGGCTCTCTCGCGTCCATCGGGACGTCGGGCATGGAGATCTCCTTCAGGGAGACCTCGCAGGCCAACTCCTCGTCGTACGCGAGCCAGACCCGGCCCATGCCGCCCGCGCCCAGTGTGCGCAGCAGGCGATAGCGGCCGTTGATGATCCTTCCCTGGCCCTGCTCCGGCGTATCCCCCGCCATCGCGATCCCCCGATCCCCCAGAGACAGCGCGTGCCTCCCCCGAGGACACGTCGAATCCGTCTCTTGAAAATAGCTTCGCACGCGCCACTGACAGGAGACCTTTTACGGATCAATCCAGCCAGACCGGACACATGCGGCCCAGGGGTACCGCTGCGCCCCGTCCCTTACTCGAACGGGGCGCTCGAACATGTCCTCGGCGAGCCGCCGGGCTGTCTGCCGGGCTTCTGCCGGGGCCCTCTCAGGAGGCCGGTTCGAGGAAGCCCTGCTCGACGAGGAGCCGGATCTGGACCGGTGTCCGGTCGCGCAGCGCCACCGGGTCCTCGCCCACGAGTTGGGCGATGGCGTCCAGAATCCGCCCCGCGCTGAGTGAGCCGTCGCACACACCGGCGAATCCGGCGCCGACCGTGTCCACCTTCGTGGCCCGCCGCATCCCGCGGTTCTGCCGCAGCACCACGTGCTCGGGATCCTCGGCGCCGGGCAGTCCGACCTGCTCCTGGACGACCTCGGAGGTGAGCCGGAAGTGCGCGCCGAGGAGGGCGGCGTCGTCGTGGGCCCGCAGGTAGTCGACGCGCGCGAAGTGGGCCCGCACCGTATCGCCGAGCGGCTGTTCGACCGGATGTGGCCATTCCTCGACGGTGATCGAGGGCTCGTCGTCGGCCGCGGCCGACTTGCGCAGGGTGATCCAGCCGAACCCGACGCCCTTGACCTTGCGCGCCTCGAACTCGTCCAGCCACGCGTCGTACCGGGCCTGGTACTCGGCCGCGTCACCGCGGTGGTCGCCCGCGTCCCGCAGCCACAGCTCCACGTACTGCGTGACGTCCTGGACCTCCCGCTGCACGATCCACGCGTCGCAGCCGCGCGGCACCCACGACCTGAGCCGCTCCTGCCAGTCCTCCCCCTCCACGTGCTGCCAGTTGGCGAGGAACTGCGCGAAGCCGCCCTCGTTGAGCCGCTCCCCGGCCCGCTGGACGAGGGTGCGGCACAGGTCGTCGCCGCCCATGCCGCCGTCGCGGTAGGTGAGCCGGGCGCCGGGCGAGATCACGAACGGCGGGTTGGACACGATGAGGTCGTACGTCTCGTCGTGCGTGAGCGGCTCGAAGAGCGAGCCCCGGCGCAGATCGGCCGCCGGTGCGCCGGAGAGTGCCAGCGTGAGCGCCGTGATGTGGAGCGCGCGCGGGTTCAGGTCGGTCGCCGTCACTCGGGTGGCGTGCTGGGCGGCGTGCAGCGCCTGGATGCCGGAGCCGGTCCCGAGGTCGAGCGCGGACCCGACCGGCGTCCGGACGGTGATGCCGGCCAAGGTCGTGGAGGCACCGCCCACCCCCAGGACCACGCCCTCGTCCCTGCTGCCGATCCCGCCGGCCCCGCCGACCGCGCACCCGAGGTCGGACACGATGAACCAGTCCTCGCCGCCAGGGCCGCCGTACGGCCGGACGTCGACGGTGGCAGTGATCTCGTCGGAGGAATCACCGACGGGAACCAGCCATCCGCTCTCGACACACGCGTCGACGGGTAGCACCGCCTCCACGCGCGCGCGTGCCACCGGCTGCTGGAGCAGGAACAGCCGGACGAGCGCCTCCAGCGCCGAGTCGCCGCGCGTCGCCCGCAGCGCGGGCACCACTTCGCTGCGCGCGAGGGCCGCGTACGCGGAGGCACCGAGCAGTTCGAGCAGCCCGTCGGCGGTGAAGTCGGCGCCGAGCAGGGCCTCGCGCAACCGAGCGGCGACGTCGGAACGGTCAACGGACGGCAGGGAGGACAGCTTGGAGTGACTCACAGACCTCAGGGTATCCGCGCCGGGCCGCCCCGCCCGCAGCCGTGCGGGCCGCGCCCGGTCGCGCCGCCGAGGCCCCGTGTCGTCAGCTCTGGGTGGCCCCCGCCGACGTGGAGACGGACGCGGTCGCGGACTTGCAGCTCGGCTGCTCGGCCATCGCCTGGCCCACCTCGCCCTTCTCCAGCTCCTTGAGCGCGTTGCTGCCGGTCTTGCTGAGCTTCTCCAGCTCCGTGGCCACACCTTCGAGGCCGTCCGCGAACTTCGCCTGGTCCTTGGTGTTCAGCGCGTCCGACTTCTTCTTCAGCTCGGCGTACGCGGTCGACAGCTGGTTCAGCTCCGCGACCGCGGCCTTCTGCTTCTTGTCCCCGTCCTCGACGTTCGGCGCCCCGGCCTGCTGGATGGCGGTCGCCATGGCCTTGTACGCGTCGGAGATGTCCTGGAAGCCCTGCGAGTCGGCCTTCTGGACGTCCGCCGGCGCGCTGTCGTCCGAGGTCTCCTTCTGGATCGAGGCGTTGGCCGCCGCGATCTTCTTGATCTGCGGCTGTACGTCGTCGCAGACCTGCTTGGCCCAGGAGTTCAGCTTGTCGTTCTTTCCGTCGTCGCTGCTGCACCCGGACAGCGCCAGTACCAGTACCGCACCGCCGGACAGTGCGGCCGTGAGCTTCTTGTTCACCGGATTGGTCCCTTCCGTGGCTCTCGGCCCCGGAACATACACGCAGGAGGGGAGCCACCTGTGTGCCGAGCCCCCTCTATCTATCATTTTGTAACCATTTGCACCAAGAGAGAGAAGGCTCACGGAGCCGTCGGCGCACACAGCGGGGCGGGCGGCCGGCACGTCAACACGCGCCGTCCGCCCGCCCTTTGAGCTGGGGTCTCGCCGGACCCGTCGTATGGCCGTCTACGAAACCACCGCTGGGTCCGCCGACTTGGCCAGTCGCTCGGAGTTGCCTTCGTCACCCACGGCGATGCCGCGCCGCTTGGAGACGTACACCGCACCGACGATCACGGCGATCGACAGGACGGCGATGGTGACGCGCAGCCCGACGCTCTTGTCCTCGCCGTAACTGAACTGGACGACGGCCGGAGCGATGAGCAGCGCGACCAGGTTCATCACCTTCAGCAGCGGGTTGATCGCCGGGCCCGCGGTGTCCTTGAACGGGTCGCCGACGGTGTCGCCGATGACGGTCGCGGCGTGGGCCTCACTGCCCTTGCCGCCGTGGTGGCCGTCCTCTACGAGCTTCTTGGCGTTGTCCCACGCGCCGCCGGAGTTGGCGAGGAACACCGCCATCAGCGTCCCGGTGCCGATCGCGCCCGCGAGGTAGGCGCCGAGCGCGCCGACCCCGAGCGTGAATCCGATCGCGATGGGCGCCATGACGGCGAGCAGACCGGGCGTGGCGAGTTCCCTGAGGGCGTCCTTGGTGCAGATGTCGACGACCCTGCCGTACTCCGGCTTCTCGCTGTAGTCCATGATCCCGGGCTTCTCGCGGAACTGCCGCCGGACCTCGTAGACCACGGCGCCCGCGGACCGCGAGACGGCGTTGATCGCCAGCCCCGAGAAGAGGAAGACGACCGCGGCACCCGCGACCAGTCCGACGAGGTTGTTGGGCTGCGAGATGTCCATCATCAGGTTCATGGGCGCGTCGGCGCCCGAGACCTTCTGGCCCACGTCGTTCGCCGCGGTGAGGATCGCGTCCCGGTACGAGCCGAACAGCGCCGCCGCCGCGAGCACGGCCGTGGCGATGGCGATGCCCTTGGTGATGGCCTTGGTGGTGTTGCCGACGGCGTCGAGGTCGGTGAGCACCTGCGCGCCCGCGCCCTCGACGTCGCCGGACATCTCGGCGATGCCCTGCGCGTTGTCGGAGACGGGTCCGAAGGTGTCCATGGCGACGATGACACCGACCGTGGTGAGCAGGCCGGTGCCGGCCAGCGCCACCGCGAACAGCGCGAGCATGATCGACGTGCCGCCGAGCAGGAACGCCCCGTACACGCCGAGACCGATCAGCAGGGCGGTGTAGACGGCCGATTCCAGACCGACGGAGATACCGGCGAGGACGACGGTGGCCGGGCCGGTGAGCGAGGTCTTGCCGATGTCCCGCACGGGACGCCGGGTGGTCTCGGTGAAGTAGCCGGTCAGTTGCTGGATCAGGGCGGCCAGCACGATGCCGATGGCCACCGCGACGAGCGCGAGGATCCGCGGGTCGCCGCCCTTGTCGAGGATCGCCTGGTCCCCGACGCCGTCCAGGCCGGCGTACGTCGACGGCAGGTAGGCGTAGACGGCGACGGCGACCAGGGCCAGGGAGATCACCGCGGAGATGAAGAAACCGCGGTTGATCGCGGACATACCGCTGCGGTCGCTCCGGCGTGGCGCCACCGCGAAGATGCCGACCATCGCGGTGAGGACGCCGATCGCGGGAACGATCAGCGGGAACGCGAGCCCGGCGTCACCGAAGGCCGCCTTGCCGAGGATCAACGCGGCGACGAGCGTCACCGCGTACGACTCGAAGAGGTCGGCCGCCATGCCCGCGCAGTCGCCGACGTTGTCGCCCACGTTGTCGGCGATGGTGGCGGCATTGCGCGGGTCGTCCTCCGGAATGCCCTGCTCGACCTTGCCGACCAGGTCGGCGCCGACGTCGGCCGCCTTGGTGAAGATGCCGCCGCCGACACGCATGAACATGGCGATGAGGGCGGCACCCAGGCCGAATCCCTCCAGCACCTTCGGCGCGTCGGCCGCGTACACGAGCACCACACAGGAGGCGCCCAGCAGACCGAGCCCCACCGTGAACATGCCGACGACGCCGCCCGTGCGAAATGCGATCTTCATCGCCTTGTGCGAAACCGTGGTGAGATCCTTTTCCGGCTCACCTTCCGCCGGTGTCGCCTCCCGGGCCGCCGCCGCGACGCGCACATTGCTGCGCACGGCGAGCCACATGCCGATATAACCGGTGGCCGCCGAGAACGCCGCGCCGATCAAGAAGAACACCGATCGTCCGGCGCGCTGATTCCAGTCGTCCGCGGGCAGCAGCATGAGCAGGAAGAACACGACGACGGCGAAAACGCCGAGGGTGCGCAGTTGCCGGGCCAGATAGGCGTTGGCGCCTTCCTGTACGGCAGCCGCGATCTTCTTCATGCTGTCGGTGCCCTCGCCCGCCGCGAGCACCTGGCGCACCAGGACTCCGGCGACGACGAGCGCGGCCAGCGCCACGACCCCGATCACCATGACGATGATCCGGTTGTCGTCGGTCAGCACTGCGGCTGCGAAGTTCGTGGGGTGGTCAAACCGCTGAGGGGTAGAAAGCCCCGCCATTCGTCCTCCTTGACGCTTGGGCTGAGCTCAAGATGTGGACGGATTCTAGGGAGCGGACCCTGATCAAAACAGTGCGCGGAAACGGAATTAGCCTTCGCATCCCCATCAGCAAATGATCCGCACCCGGCTACATTACTCGAAAGAAGTAACGCCTCAAAGGCATTGACGCTTGATCAAATTATCGCGTCATTGATCGTGAATTACTTCACGAATTCCGGAATCCCGATGAACGTTGATCGGAAGAAAAGGAAAGGGCCCTGCTCAGCAGGGCCCTTCGGGGTATTGCTCGACGTGGCGACGGAGTCAGGTCAGCACCGCGGTCGGCGGCGTGGTCGGCCAGCTCATACGGATGAGCCCGCCGTTCTCCCCGGTGGTGACCTCCATGTCGTCCACGAGGCCGCTGATGACCGCGAGGCCCATGTCGTCCTCCTCGCTGTCCGCCTCCGACTCGCCGCCGGCACCCGACGCCTTGTCGCCGGGGACGCTGTGGGGCGCCTCGTCGCCGACCTCGATGGAGAACTGCTTCTCGTCCTCGATCAGCGACACATGCACCGGCGCCGAGACACCACTGCTCCGGTGCAGCCCGACGGCACGGGTGCACGCCTCGCCGACGGCCAGCCTGACCTCGTCGAGGACGGCCTCGTCCACTCCGGCCCTGCGCGCCACCGCTGCCGCCACCAGTCGGGCGGTACGGACGTGCTCGGGCAGCGCGCTGAAGCGGAGCTCAACGGTGGCCATGCATCCCCCTCGGAACTACGGGCGTGCGGTCGAAGGGCCGGGCCCTCGGGCCCGGTCCCCTCACTTGACTTGTCAGTGGCTCCTCCGGGCGCGGGGCCCGGACGAACGTCGTCAGTCGGTGGCCGCCACCGCTTCGTCGACCGAGGTGTGAATGGGGAACACCTTGGTCAGACCGGTGATGCGGAAGATCTTCAAAATGCGCTCCTGGTTGCAGACCAGGCGCAGCGAGCCCTCGTGGGCCCGTACTCGCTTCAGGCCGCCCACCAGCACGCCGAGCCCGGTGGAGTCGAGGAAGTCGACGCCCTCCATGTCGACGACGAGGTGGAAACTCCCGTCGTTGACCAGCTCGACCAGCTGCTCACGCAGCTTGGGCGCGGTATAAACGTCGATTTCGCCACCGACCTCGACGACCGTACGATCGCCGACGGTACGGGTCGACAGGGACAGGTCCACGGATCCTCCAGCACCTTGCTATCGAGCGTTCGCCCCTCGGGACACCTCGGCTTGAAAGCCCCCGGGACGGTTCGCCAGCCGCGATGGCATTCAATCACTTACCGGCAGGCGTGCACGACGCCTTGGGTCCATTGTCCGTCACGCCGGTGACACACTCGGTGCCGATGGCCAAGAATCACCGATCCGATCGATCCTCGACGGACACCGCACCCAGCCCCTCGCCGGGCGAGGTCCTGGACCGGCTCGCCTCGGGCCCGAGCCGGGCTTCGCGCATCACTCATACGGAGCATGTGCCCCCGCGTGCGGGTCGGCATGCCGTCTGGCCGGACCGGATCCGCGCCGAGGTCGTCGCGGCCGTCCAGACCGCCGGAATCGAACATCCCTGGGCCCACCAGGCACGCGTCGCCGAGCACGCCCTCGACGGCGAGTCGGTGGTCGTCGCCACCGGCACCGCCTCCGGCAAGTCCCTGGCCTACCTCGCGCCCGTCCTGTCGTGCCTCCTGGACGGCTCCGAGGCGGCCAACGGGCGCGGGGCCACCGCCCTCTACCTGGCCCCCACCAAAGCGCTCGCGGCGGATCAGTGCCGATCGGTGAAGGAACTTTCACAACCTCTGGGCAATGCCGTACGCCCAGCCGTGTATGACGGCGACACCCCGGTCGAGGAACGCGAGTGGATCCGCCAGTACGCCAACTACGTCCTCACCAACCCCGACATGCTCCACCGGGGGATCCTCCCCTCCCACCCCCGCTGGTCCTCCTTCCTGCGCGCCCTCAAGTACGTCGTGATCGACGAGTGCCACACCTACCGCGGTGTCTTCGGCTCGCACGTCGCCCAGGTGCTGCGTCGCCTGCGCCGTCTGTGCGCCCGCTACGGCGCCGACCCCGTCTTCCTGCTGGCCTCCGCGACCGCCGCCGAGCCCTCCGTCGCCGCCTGCCGCCTCACCGGCGTCCGGGTGACCGAGGTCGCCGACGACGCCTCACCCCGCGGTGAACTGGTGTTCGCCCTCTGGGAGCCCCCGCTCACCGAGCTCCAGGGCGAGAAGGGCGCCCCCGTACGGCGTACCGCGACCGCCGAGACGGCCGACCTGCTGACCGACCTGACCGTCCAGGGCGTCCGCTCGGTCGCCTTCGTACGGTCCCGACGCGGCGCGGAGCTGATCTCGGTGATCACCCAGGAACGCCTCGCCGAGGTCGACCGCTCCCTGGCCCGGCGCGTGGCCGCCTACCGCGGCGGCTACCTCCCCGAGGAACGCCGCGCCCTGGAACGCGCCCTCCACTCCGGCGAACTCCTCGGCCTCGCCGCCACCACCGCCCTCGAACTCGGCGTCGACATCTCCGGCCTCGACGCCGTCCTCATCTCCGGCTACCCGGGCACCCGTGCCTCCCTGTGGCAGCAGGCGGGCCGCGCCGGGCGCTCGGGCCAGGGCGCCCTCGCCGTCCTCGTGGCCCGCGACGACCCGCTGGACACCTTCCTGGTCCACCATCCCGAGGCCCTGTTCGACCGACCGGTGGAGTCGACCGTCCTCGACCCCGACAACCCCTACGTCCTCGCCCCCCACCTGTGCGCGGCCGCCGCCGAGCTGCCCCTGACGGAGGACGACTTCGAGCTGTTCGGTCCCGCCTGCGAGGAGCTGCTGCCCCAGCTGGAGGCCGCGCAACTGCTCCGCCGCCGCACCAGGGCCTGGCACTGGACCCGCCGGGAACGGGCCGCCGACCTCGCCGACATCCGGGGCCAGGGCGGCCGCCCCGTCCAGGTCGTCGAGGCCGCCACCGGCCGTCTCCTCGGCACGGTCGACGCGGGCGCCGCCCACACCACCGTCCACGAGGGCGCGGTCCATCTGCACCAGGGCCGCACCTACCTGGTGCGCGAACTGGACCTGGACGACTCCGTCGCCCTCGTCGAACAGGCCGACCCGCCCTATTCGACGGTCGCCCGCGACACGACCTCCATCTCGGTCCTGGAGACGGACACCGAGATCCCCTGGGGCGACGGCCGGCTCTGCTACGGCTCCGTCGAAGTCACCAACCAGGTCGTCTCCTTCCTTCGACGCCGGCTCATCACCGGCGAGGTCCTGGGCGAGACCAAACTCGATCTCCCTCCTCGTACGCTGCGCACCCGGGCCGTGTGGTGGACCGTCACCGAGGACCAGCTCGACGCGGCCCGCATCAGCCCCGAGATCCTCGGCGGCGCCCTGCACGCCGCCGAGCACGCGTCGATCGGCATGCTGCCGCTCTTCGCCACCTGCGACCGCTGGGACATCGGCGGCGTCTCCGTACCGCTCCACCCCGACACCCTGCTGCCGACCGTCTTCGTCTACGACGGCCACCCGGGCGGCGCGGGCTTCGCCGAGCGCGCCTTCCACACGGCCGCCGCCTGGCTCGACGCCACCCGCCAGGCCATCGCCGCGTGCGAATGCGACGCCGGGTGCCCGTCCTGCATCCAGTCCCCCAAGTGCGGCAACGGCAACGACCCCTTGCACAAGAGGGGAGCGGTACGCCTCCTCACGGAACTGCTCCGGGGCGCTCCGAAGGAGGGCGGGGCGGCTTAGGGCAGAGGGTCAGGGACGGCTTTGGTCATCGAGGGCTCCGGAGGTGGGGGGCGGGGGCCGGCATCGGCGGGCCCGCTCTCGCCCTGGCCTCAGCAGTCAGCGGGCCGCTTCCCGACGCCGCAGTGACGTCGGAGATCTCTCCCTCCACCTCGCAGCGCACGACGCGGCTGCCCTGGGCCCGTGCCACCCTGGCAGCCGTCGCGCAGGCGCCCTCGCCGCCCTTCATCCAGTGATCGGCGGCAGCCAGCGCCGCGAGGTCGGCCGCGCCGGCCGCACGGTGCCGGACCACCACCGCCTGGCCCATCACGAGCACGGCACCGAACACGGCACACAGCACGACGAGCACACCGACGACCCAGACGGTCGCGGAGCCCCTGTCCGAACGCGCAGTCGACCGGGCGGTGGAGCGGTTGATCGAGCGGCCGACCGGGTGGGCAGTCGACTGCGCTCTCATCCGGCTCGTCCGGCTCGTCCGGCTCATCCGGCTCGTCCGGTCACTCATCCGGTCCCCACCCCCACGGTCTCCTCCGCCAGGGCCACGGCCGTGTGGCTCAGGTCCATGCCCAGGCCGCCGGGGCCCGGCGAGCGGGCCGAGACGACGACACGGACGTAGTCGCCGTCCCGGCCGACACTGACCCGCGCACCGTCGGGCGCCGCGCGCCGGGCCGCGGCCGCTACCGCGCCCGGCGGGTCCTGCCGGGCGGCGGCGCGGGCCCCGACCCGCGCCGCGTCCACGCACTGGATCTGGGCGCAGGCCGCGAGCAGGGCCCACACCAGGGCCATCGCGAACAGCACCAGCACGGGCAGGGCCATGGCCGCCTCGGCCGTCACGAACCCCTGATCGCCGCCCAGGGCCCTGCCGCGCCGCCGTGGCTCACGCCCCGCCACTGAGGGCCCGCCCGACGATGTCCTGCAGCTCCGCCTGGACCTGCCCGCTGGTCACCACCTTGTAGAGCACCGCGGCGAAGGCCACCGCCGCGATGATGCCGACGGCGTACTCGGACGTCACCATTCCCGCGTCCCTCCGTGCCGCTCGCACCCGACACATCAGGGCACGCATCAGCCGGACCCGCACCGCATCCCGTACTGCCTTGTACATCTCAACCCCCGTGAGGCTAGGTTCTGTCGCTCGTTCGCTTCGTAGTCGGTCAGCCGATCGGTCGATCCGTCGATCGGTCCTAGATCGGTCGTTGTTCGGTCCTAGATCGGTCAAGATCGGTCGTAGATCGGTAGTCGTCTCAGTCGGTCATCGCCCACCACCTCCTCCCAACAACCCGTCCGCCAGGCCGATGACCACCGGCAGCACTCCCACCGCGATGAAGGCGGGCAGGAAGCACAGGCCCACCGGGGCGGTGACCATCACGGCGGCTCGGCGGGCCCGTTCCGTCGCGGCGCGGCCCCAGTCGGCGCGGGCCTCGGCGGCGAGACGGGCGACCGGGGCGGCGGCCGGTACACCGGCCTGGTCGGCCCGTTCCAGAAGGCGGGCCAGCGGTCCCGCCCCGGGGAGGACGGCCAACGCGTGCCACGCGTCGGCAGGCTCGCCCCCGAGACGGGCCTCGGCCGCGCCTCTGGCCAGCCGCTCCCCCACCGGCCCGCCCAGGGCCTCACCGACGGCCTGTGCGGCCACGACAGGGCTCGCCCCGGCCGCGATGCAGGCCGCCAGCAGATCGGCGGCGAGGGGCAGTTGCCGGGCCGCCTCCGCCGCGTCGAACGCCTCCGTCGACGTGCCCTCCGTGTTCCGGGTCCGCCGGAGCCACTGCCAGACCCCCGTACCGGCAGCGAGCCCCAGCGCCAGCCCCAGGAGGCCGCCCATCAGCACCCACCCGGCGCACACCGCGCTGGCGACCGGCAGCCACCGCCGCACGGCGCCCTGCGGGGTAAGGGGCCGTCGGGGCGGAGCGGCGGCCAGGGCCAGGACCACGCCCAGCCGGGCGCGCAGCCGCCGTCGGCTTCGTGCGGCGGCCAGCGACCGGGCCGACCACCACAGGCCCACGAGGACGCACAGGGCCACCCCCAGTCTGTGGACAGCTTCCTCGGTCATGCCGCCTCCGCTCCCCGTACGATCCGGAGCGCCCACCACAGGCCGGCGCCCTCCAGCACCGCCCCGACCACCAGGCAGCCCAGCCCTGCCGCGCTGTGCAGCACCACGTGCAGCGGGTCGGCGCCGAGGGCGGTGCCCAGCAGCAGGCCCAGCACCGGGAGCCCGGCGAGCATCACCGCCGTCGAGCGGGAGCCGGCCAACTGGGCGCGCAGGTCGGCCCGTTGGTCGCGCTCGGCGCGCAGGGCACCCTCCAGGCGGTCGAGCCCGGCGGCGAGGCCCGCGCCCCGGTCGACGGCCACCCGCCAGCACGCGGCGAGCCCCAGCAGTCCGTCGGCGCCCGGCTGCCGTGCCGCGTCGGCGAGCGCACCCGGCACGTCCCCGCCGAACCGGGCCGCCGCCAGCACCACCGCCTGCGCCTCGCCCAGGCCGCCCGAGTCACGCGCGGCCCGCAGCAGCGCCTGCCCCGGCTGCCGCCCGGCCCGCACCTCCCCGGCGAGCGCCGCGCACAGCGCGACCACCGCTTCCCCGCGCCGCTCCCGGGCCCGGCGCTCCTGCGCCGCCCGGCGCACGCGCCGCAGCAGCGGCACCCCGGCCGCCCCCGCGAGGAGCGGCAGCACCGAGGCCCCCAGCAACGCGAGCAGCAGACCCGCCACCGGCGCCCACCACTCGAACCCGAGCCGCCGCACCCGGCCGACCACCCGCTGCCAGGGCGGCGGCCCGATCGCCCCGCCCCCGGCCAGCAGGGACCCGGCCCGTCGAGCGACGCTGTCCCGGCCGCCGCCCACCATCCAGGCCGCCGCCCCGGCACACACCATGGCCGCCCCTGCCGACGCCTCACCGAGCCCCGCCAAAGGACCCACCTCCTTCCGGCACTTCGCCCCGGAGCAGCCCCCGCAGCCGCTCCCAGCCCCGCTCGTACACGAACGCCTCCGCGCTCCAGCGCAGCGCGGGCACCGTCACCACCAGCCCCGACGCGTCGCGCTCCAGCACATGCACCTCGGCGATCCGGCGCCGCCCGCCCCGGTCCCGCACCAGGTGCAGGACCACCGACAGCGCGGCCGCCAACTGGCTGTGCAGCGCCGCCCGGTCGAGCCCCGCGGCCGTACCGAGCGCCTCCAGCCGGGCGGGCACCTGTCCGGCCGCGTTGGCGTGGAGGGTGCCGCAGCCGCCCTCGTGGCCCGTGTTCAGGGCGGCCAGCAGTGACACCACCTCAGGGCCGCGGACCTCCCCGACGACCAGCCGATCGGGGCGCATCCGCAACGCCTGGCGCACCAGGTCCTGGAGTTCGACGAGGCCGACGCCCTCCTGGTTGGCCGGTCTGCCCTCCAGCCGCACCACGTGGGGATGGTCGGGCCGCAGCTCCGCCGAGTCCTCGGCGAGCACGATCCGCTCCCCGGGGTCGACCAGGCCGAGCAGGGCGCTCAGCAGGGTTGTCTTGCCGGTGCCCGTGCCGCCGCTGATGACGTACGACAGCCGGGAGCGGATCAGTGCCCGCAGCACCCGGTCACCGCCCGGCGGTACCGTGCCCGCCGCCGCCAGTTCGTCGAGCGTGAACGCCCGTGGCCGGACGACTCGCAGCGACAGGCAAGTAGAGCCGACGGCCACCGGTGGCAGGACCGCGTGGAGCCGGGTGCCGTCGGGAAGCCGCGCGTCGACCCACGGTCGGGCGTCGTCGAGGCGGCGTCCGGCGACGGCCGCCAGGCGCTGCGCGAGCCGCCGTACGGCAGCCGCGTCGGGGAAGGAGATCCCGGTCAGCTCCAGGCCGCCGCCGCGGTCCACCCACACCCGGTCGGGCGCCGACACCAGCACATCGGTGACCGACGGGTCGGCGAGCAACGGCTCCAGCGGCCCGCTCCCCACCAGCTCCGATCGCAACCGCTCGGCCGCTCCGAGCACCTCGGCGTCCCCCAGCACCCTGCCCCGCTCCCGGAGCGCCTGTGCCACCCGGGCCGGCGTCGGCTCGGCCCCGCTCTCGACGAGCCACCGGCGCACACCGTCCAGCAGCCCGTCGTCGTCCAGGACCCCGTCATCCGCCATCGCCCTCACCAGCCCTCACCCCCGACCCACGCCGTCCCGCACCCGCGGCCCCGGAGCCCCAAGGCCGCGCACCACCGCCCGGCACCCGGCACTACGCACCCCTCACACCGCGCGCCCCCGTTCACACCGCCTCACTCCCCACGGCCACCCGATTCCAGAAGCCCTCGCAGAAGCGGGCGAGGGGTGCGCGGGGGATGCCTCCCGGCGGTTTCGCGCCCTCGTGGAGGCCCGGCTCGGTGGGGATCTCACCGGCGAGCGGGAGAGCGAGGAGGCGGGCGATGTCCTGGTCGCCGAGGCCCGGCGCGTACGGGCCCCGGACCGCCACGCGGAGGTCCCGCAGGACCATGCCGAAGGCGGAGGCGACCCGGGAGGCCGCCGCGACGGCGCGCAGCTCGGCAGGGACCACCAGCAGACCGATGTCGATCTGGGCGAGGGCCTCGGCGACGCCCTCGTCGATGCGGCGCGGCAGATCGACGACGACCGCCCCGCCGCGCCGTCGGCCGGCGGCCAGGACCGCGCGCACGGCCTGGGGCGGGATGGCGACGGCGTCGCCCCGGTCCCAGCTGAGGACCCGCAAGGAGTGCAGTTCGGGGAGGGACTCCTCCAGGGCGCCACCGCCGACCCGGCCGCGCGAGGCGGCGAACGCGGGCCAGCGCAGTCCCTCGGCGCTCTCTCCGCCGAGGAGTACGTCGAGCCCGCCGCCGAGCGGATCGGCGTCCACGAGGAGCGTGCGCCTGCCCTGCCGGGCCGAGGTAACGGCGAGCGCGCAGGCCAGGGTGGACGCCCCGGCGCCGCCGCGTCCCCCGATCACACCGACGGTGAGGGCGGGCCTGCCGACTCCTTCGGCGACGTCGGCGATGCGGTCGACGAGCCACTGTTCGCCGTCGGGCAGCATCAGCACGTGGTCCGCGCCGATCTCCACCGCGCGCTGCCAGACCCCGGAGTCGTCCTGGTCCTTGCCGACGAGCACGACCCCACGGCGGCGGACGGCCCCCCGCAGTCGGCGCGCCGCGTCGTCGCCGACGAGCACGAGCGGCGCCGCCTCCCAGCGGTCTCTGCCTTCCGGCACTCCGTGGTGGACCTCGGCTCGGGCGCCGGCGGCCGCGCACAGGCGCAGCAGGTCGTCCAGCAGGTCCACGTCCTCGGTGACGATCAACGGCCTGCCGGGCCGCCCCTCGGCGGCGGACCGCCGGTCGTCGGTGATGGCTCCCGCCATGATCTCCAGCCCCCTTCGCTGCGTCCCGCGCGGCGCCCGGGCCGCCCCTCGGCGCTCCCCGGCCGCCCGCCCGTGTCCGGACGCCCTGTTCAAGTCCTGTGTGAAGTGCCGGCCGCCGGCCGCCGAATGGGCGGTCGGCGGAAACCGGCCGAAGACGTCCGAGAAACGGAACCGGCCAGGAACTCGCCGCCGTCGGGACGCGCTGGAATCACGGTGCAGCGATCCCGGAAATCGTGTGGATCTTGGTCGAAAACTGTGGACAGCTCGACCGTTGTGAATATCGCCGTCACCCGAACAGACGATGCCCGTGCGGGCCTCGCAGCGCAGCGTGACGGCTACACACCGTGACGATTCCTCTGGGGGTACACAGAAATGCCCGCGAGGGCACGGGACGGCCTCACGGGCGGGAAGGGGAGGGGAAAATGCATCCGGACATGCGACGACCCCCGCCGGGGGGGAGAGCGGGGGTCGTCCCCACGGCCGACTCGGGGGGGGGAGGAGTCGGGCCGGGTTAGCACGGTCGCGAACGATCCGTGACTTCCATGGTGTACCCGAGAGCCCTCTCAGGCAAACCCACGCGCCCCACACTAGCCCGAATGGCGGGCGCATATGCTCAGCCCCGTGGAAAACCACTCCTTGCCCCGCACAGCGGCGTTCTTTGACCTGGACAAGACGGTCATTGCGAAGTCGAGCGCGCTCACGTTCAGCAAGTCGTTCTACCAAGGCGGCCTGATCAACCGCAGGGCCGCCCTGCGGACGGCATACACCCAGTTCGTGTTCCTCGCGGGCGGCGCCGACCACGACCAGATGGAGCGGATGCGGAAGTATCTCTCCGCGCTGTGCCGGGGCTGGAACGTCCAACAGGTGAAGGACATAGTCGCCGAGACCCTTCACGACCTGATCGACCCGATCATCTACGACGAGGCCGCCTCCCTGATCGAGGAGCACCACACCGCCGGACGGGACGTCGTGATCGTCTCGACGTCCGGCGCCGAGGTCGTCGAACCGATCGGCGAGTTGCTCGGCGCGGACCGCGTGGTGGCGACCCGGATGGTCGTCGGCGAGGACGGCTGCTTCACCGGTGAGGTGGAGTACTACGCGTACGGCCCGACCAAGGCCGAGGCGATCCGGGAGCTCGCCGAGTCCGAGGAGTACGACCTGGCGCACTGCTACGCGTACAGCGACTCGGCGACGGACCTGCCGATGCTGGAGGCGGTGGGGCACCCGCACGCGGTCAACCCGGACCGGACGCTCCGCAGGGAGGCTCTCGCGCGCGGGTGGCCGATTCTCGACTTCCACCGCCCCGTGCGGCTGAAGCAGCGACTCGCCGTCCGGCCCCGGCCCGCCCTGCTCGCGGTGGCCGCCATAGGAGCGGCGGCGGCCACCGCAGGCCTCGTCTGGTACGCGAGCCGGCGCCGGGTGGCGACCGCCTGACCGGACCCGGGGTGACCAGGGCCGATTCACCCTCATTGAATGCAAAAGTAAAGAAGCGCATCGAGGGGTTCCACTTGCTCCGGTCCTGGAGTAGAAAGGATTCAAGGCCCGCGAGACCAAAGGACGTCCGAGAGGATCACCTTTAATAACTCATTTGGCCCCACGGACCTAGCATGAACACTGGGCACCCACGCGACGTCGACCCGTCGATTACGGGCCAGCCGCACCAGGTGACGGGCGAAGTTCCCGACCTGATGGGCACATATCGAGGACGCTTGGTAACCCGGTGGACATGCCAGCGGCGGTACGAATTCTCGTACCGCCGCAACTCTTTTCGGGGGTCTCTACGCCGCTCCGCGCTGCAGTGCCTCACACACCGCCGTCGACTCGCGCGCACCCAGTTCGACGGCCCGGCCGCAGTGGGCGATCCAGGCGGCCATCCCCTCCGGGGTGCCGGAGACATAGCCGTCCAGGGCGGCGAGGTAGGCGGCGCGGCCGAGTTCCGCGTGGCCGACCTCCGCAGGGCAGACCGACTTGGGGTCGAGACCGCTGCCGACCAGGACGATCCGCTCGGCCGCGCGGGCGACCAGGCCGTTGTGGAAGCCGAAGGGCCGCAGGGCGAGCAGCTCGCCCTGCACGACGGCCGCCGTGACCAGGGCGGGTGCCGCACTACCCCGGATGATCAGCTCGGCAAGGCCGTCGAGACGGCCGGAGACCTCGGCCGCGCCCGGCAGCGGCAGCTCGACGAGGGGCTCGTCGACGGGTTCGCCGTCCTGCCGGGGACGCCCCACGCGCGCGTGGTCCTCACCCGCCGCCACCAGGTGCAGCCGGGCCAGCACCCGCAGCGGTGACTGCCGCCAGATGGACAGCAGCTGGCCGGCTTCGGCGGTCAGACGCAGGGCCGCGCCCACGGTGCGCGCCTCGTCGTCGCCGCCCTGCCCGCTGAAGTCGGTTCGTCGGCGCACCTCTTCGAGCGCCCAGTCGGCGCAGGAGAGCGCGGCCGAGCCACGCGCGCCGCGCAGGGCGGCCTCGGAGGTGATCTCGTTGCTGCGCCGCCGCATGACACGGTGGCCGTAGACCCGGTCCACGGCCTTGCGCACGGACTCCACGGACTCGGCCACGCCGGGAAGCTCGGCGAGGGCCGCGAGCGGATCGGCGCTCGCACCTGTCGTACTCATGAGTACGACCCTACGCGCCCCGGCCGCCGACCCCTCGAAGGAGTGGTCTTCCCCTCGGCCGGCCCACCCTGGGCGATCATCCGACTACCGTTGGTGAACATGAAAATTGCTTTCGTCGGGAAGGGCGGAAGTGGCAAGACCACGCTGTCCTCCCTGTTCATCCGCCATCTCGCCGCCTCCGGAGCCCCGGTCGTCGCCATCGACGCGGACATCAACCAGCATCTGGGGGCCGCTCTCGGGCTCGACGAGTCGGAGTCGGCGGAACTTCCGGCGATGGGCGAGCGGCTGTCGCTGATCAAGAACCACCTCCGCGGCTCCAACCCGCGGATCGCCTCCGCCGAGACGATGATCAAGACGACGCCGCCCGGCGAGGGCTCCCGGCTGGTGCGGATCTGCGACCCCAACCCGATCTACGACGCCTGCGCCCGGCCGGTGGAACTCGACGGCGGGGCCATCCGTTTGATGGTCACCGGCCCCTTCACCGACGCCGACCTGGGGGTCGCCTGCTACCACTCCAAGACGGGAGCGGTGGAGCTGTTCCTGAACCACCTGGTGGACGGCCGCGACGAGTACGTGGTGGTCGACATGACGGCCGGTTCGGACTCCTTCGCGTCCGGCATGTTCACCCGCTTCGACATGACGTTCCTCGTCGCCGAGCCGACCCGGAGGGGGGTCTCCGTCTACCGGCAGTACAAGGAGTACGCCAGTGACTACGGCGTCGCCCTGAAGGTCATCGGCAACAAGGTGCACGGCCCGGAGGACCTGGACTTCCTCCGTGCTGAGGTCGGGGACGACCTGCTGGTCACCGTCGGGCACTCGGACTGGGTGCGCGCCCTGGAGAAGGGCCGTCCGCCCCGCTTCGAGCACCTGGAGGAGTCCAACCGCCGCGCGCTGTACGCCTTGCACGAGGCGGCGGACGCCATGTACGAGCGGCGCGACTGGGAGCGCTACACCCGTCAGATGGTGCACTTCCATCTGAAGAACGCCGGCGGTTGGGGCAACGAGCGGACCGGGGCCGACCTGGCGTCCCAGATCGACCCCGACTTCGTCCTCGGCGAGCGGCTCGCGGCCACGGTCTGACCCGCTCATCTCCGGGCGCGCACCCCGTACGCCCTACTCCTTCGGCTTCGCCTCACGGTCCGCCCTCTTCTACGGCTGAGCCGCCGGGGCGCCCGGGACCCCCTTGGGGGCCGGGGCCGGCCCACCGGACAGGAACGCCTCCCAGCCCTCCTTGGGGGAGCGGCCGACACCGAGGGTGCGCAGCTTGTCCAGGACCTGCGGGTCCTGGGCGTCGAGCCAGTCGGCGAGCTGCCGGAACGAGACGCAGCGCACGTCCGGCTTGCCGCAGACGGTCTTGATCGTCTCCTCGACGGCGCGCATGTAGACGCCGCCGTTCCAGGACTCGAAGTGGTTGCCGATGATCAGCGGCGCTCGGTTACCCGCGTAGGCGCGTTCGAAGCCGGCGAGCAGTCCGTCCCGGAACTGGTCGCCCCAGTACTGCCTCTTGGCCTCGCTGCCCGCGCGGGCACCGGACTGGTTGACGTAGAAGTTGTAGTCCATGGTCAGGGTCTCGAAGGCACGGCCGGGCATCGGGACCAGCTGCATCGACAGGTCCCACAGGCCGTCCTTCTTCTCGGGCCAGACCTGGTCGCGGACACCGCTGGTGTCGTAGCGGAAGCCGAGTTCGCGGGCGGCCCGCATGAAGTTGGCCTGGCCCTCCAGGCAGGGGGTGCGGGCGCCGATCAGCTCCTTGTCGTAGTCGAAGGGGAGCGGTTCCGCCTTGCCGGTGCCCGTATTGGTCTTCCATGCCTTCACGAACGCCTTGGCCTGCGCGATCTCGCTCTTCCAGTCCTCGACCGACCACTCTCCGACCCCGCCGCCCTTGCCGCAGAAGTGGCCGTTGAAGTGCGTGCCGATCTCGTTGCCCTCCAGCCAGGCGCCCCGCAGTTGCTCCACGGTGTCCTTGATTCCGCGGACGTCGTTGAAGCCGATGTCGGAGCGGCCCGGTGAGTGCTGCGGCGGTCGGTAGAGATCCCGTTTCTCCTCCGGGAGCATGTACACGCCGCTCAGGAAGTAGGTCATGGTCGCGTTGTTGGCGCGGGCCACCTCGCGGAAGTGCGAGAAGAGCCGCTGGCTGTCCTCGCCGGCGCCGTCCCAGGAGAAGACCACGAACTGCGGGGGCTTCTGACCGGGCTTCAGCCGTTCGGGCCTGGGCAGATGCGGCTGCGTGCCGGTGTACGCGGTGGACCCGTCGCCGATGAGGCGGACCGCGGCCTTGGGCGGGGCGGGCGCGCCCTCCTCCGCTCGGGGCGCCGCCTCCTTGCCGCCGCGCGCGCCCCGCACCCCCTCCTTCCCGGTGTTGTTCGCGCCGGCCGAGCCGGCGGTGTCCGTGTCGCCGGCGCCACAGCCGGCGAGAGCCGCGGCGCAGGTCGCGGCGAGGGTCACGCCGACGGCGATCCTCTGGGTGACGGCCATCTTCCGCCCACCTTCTTCCTTTGCTCAGGGGCAGAGGGGCCAAGATCACACAGAGTGCCGACCAAATTAATGTGACAAGCCGAAGAAATGCATGATTCATCCTCCTGGGTGATCTGATAACCCATTTGCCGCTAATGTCCTTGCATGACCTTTACTCTGCATTACGATTCATTTACTGAGCGTTGAGAAATCCCGCCGCTGTACGCCGTGACCCACGGCCGCGACCCGACCCCCGTCACAGAGCGGGGGACCACCTGATCCGCGACCGCGCAGCCCCGGAGGAGACGGGAACCATGTCCGCCTGCGTCCCCACCCACGCCCCCGACTCCAGCCCGGATCGGGCGGAGTCCGACCACCAACCGCACAGCCCGCCCGAGCGACCCCGCCGGTTCCGCGTCGCGGGCGCCGATGTGTCCGCCTCCATCGCGGTCTTCCTGATCGCCCTCCCCCTGTCCCTGGGCATCGCCCTGGCCACCGGCGCACCGCTCCAGGCCGGCCTCGTCGCCGCCGCGGTCGGGGGCCTGGTCGCCGGACGCCTCGGCGGCTCACCGCTCCAGGTCAGCGGCCCGGCCGCGGGACTGACCGTCGTCACCGCGGACCTCATCCACCAGTACGGCTGGCGCACGACCTGCGCCGTCACCGTGCTCGCCGGGGCCTCCCAACTCGGCCTCGCCCAGCTGCGCGTGGCGCGCTCGGCGCTCGCCGTGAGCCCCGCGATCGTGCACGGCATGCTCGCCGGCATCGGTGTCACCATCGCCGTGGCCCAGCTGCACATCGTGCTCGGCGGCACCCCGCAGAGCGCCGTCCTCGACAACATCGGCGCGCTGCCCGCCCAGTTGGCGCACCTGCATCCCGCCGCCGTCTCCATGAGCGTGCTCACCCTCGCCCTGCTGCTCGCCTGGCCCCGGCTCCCCGGGCCCGTGGGCCGGCGGCTGCGCAGCGTCCCGGCCGCCCTCGTCGCGGTCGCGGGTGCCACGGCCGTGGCCGCGCTCGCCGGGCTCAGCCTGCCCAAGGTCGAGCTGCCCTCCTGGCGCAGCCACGCCCTGGCCGGGCTGCCCGAAGGCCCGGTGCTCGGCCTGGTCGCCGCCGTCCTCACCACGACACTCGTGTGCAGCGTGCAGTCGCTCCTCGGAGCCGTCGCCATGGACAAGCTGGCGGCCGGCCGGACCGACGTACGCCGCTCCGACCTCGACCGTGAGCTGCGCGGCCAGGGCGCGGCCAACGTCATCTCCGGAGCCCTCGGCGGCCTGCCCATCGCCGGTGTCGCCGTCCGCAGCACGGCCAACGTCCGAGCCGGCGCCGTCAGCCGCAACTCCACGATGCTGCACGGCGTGTGGGTGGTCGCGGCCGCACTGTTCCTGGTCCCCGCGCTGGAGCTGATCCCCCTGGCGTCGCTCGCCGCGCTGGTGATGGCCGTCGGGATCCAGATGGTGTCCCTGCACCACATCCGCACGGTCACCCGACACCGCGAGGTCCTGGTCTACGCGGGCACCACCATCGGCGTCGTCCTCCTCGGCGTTCTGGAAGGCGTCGCGCTCGGCATCGCCGTGGCCGTCGGCGTCGCCCTGCACCGCCTCACCCGCACCCGTATCACCCACGAGGAGAAGGACAACGTCCACCATGTCCACGTCCGGGGGCAGTTGACGTTCCTCGCCGTGCCCCGCCTCAGCCGTGCGCTGCACCAGGTACCGCAGGGTGCCGACACGGTGGTGGAGCTGGACGGGTCGTTCATGGACCACGCGGCGTACGAGTCGCTGCAGGACTGGCAGCACGCGCATCGCGCGCGTGGCGGTTCGGTGGAGATCACCGGACGCGCCGGGACGCGGATCGCCGAACCCGCGGGCACCTCCGCGGCCGGCTGCCGCTGCCGGCCCTGGACGGCATGGCGCAACCACCAGTGCGCGGCCCCGGCTCCCGTCCCGGTCGGCGGTCCGGCCGAGCAGACGTCCGAGGGGCCGAGCACTCATCAACTGGCCCGCGGCATCAGCGCGTTCCAGACCAACACCGCTCCCCTGGTCCGCCGAGAGCTGGCGCGGCTCGCGCGGGAGGGCCAGCAGCCCTCGCAGCTCTTCCTCACCTGCGCCGACTCCCGGCTCGTCACCTCGATGATCACCTCCAGCGGTCCCGGTGACCTCTTCGTCGTGCGCAATGTCGGCAATCTGGTGCCCCTGCCGGGCGAGGAGAGCGGCGACGACTCGGTGGCGGCGGCCATCGAGTACGCGGTGGAGGTGCTGAAGGTCCGGTCCATCACCGTCTGCGGACACTCCGGCTGCGGCGCGATGCAGGCGCTGCTCACCACCGATCCGCAGGGCTCCCAGACACCGCTCAAGCGCTGGCTGCGGCACGGCCTGCCCAGTCTGGAGCGCGCCACCGACGAGCTCCGGCCCTGGGCCCGTATCGCGGGACGCGAGCCGGCCGACGCGGTCGAGCAGCTGTGCCTGACGAACGTCATCCAGCAGCTGACGCATCTTCGGGCGCACGAGTGCGTCGAACGGGCCCTGCGCGAGGGCACGCTCGAACTGCACGGGATGTACTTCCACGTGGGCGAGGCCCAGGCGTATCTGCTCACGGAGGAGGGCCCGGACAGCGGCGTCTTCGACCGGGTGGCGGCCACCGCGGGGGCGACGGGGCCGATGGGGACGGTTCTGCACGACACGCGCGCGTGAACCGATCCCCTCGCCGGTCCGTGACAACGGGTGGCCCCATGACCGTTGGGGCCACCCGCCGACAGGTCTAAACCAATCACAGGAAGGCCCTTGTCAGCGGGGGTCCGGGTCTGATGAGCTGTGGCCTGGGACACAACGGTCGCCCCGGCAAAGCACCGCAAGGGAGATGTCGTGAGCAACGAAAGCCTGGCCAACCTCTTGAAGGAGGAGCGACGCTTCGCGCCGCCCGCTGACCTGGCCGCGAACGCCAACGTCACGGCAGAGGCGTACGAACAGGCCAAGGCTGACAGGCTCGGTTTCTGGGCGGCTCAGGCCCGGCGGCTGAGCTGGGCCAAGGAGCCGACCGAGACCCTGGACTGGTCGAACCCGCCGTTCGCCAAGTGGTTCAAGGACGGCGAACTCAACGTCGCGTACAACTGCGTCGACCGCCATGTCGAGGCCGGCCACGGAGACCGGGTCGCCATCCACTTCGAGGGCGAGCCCGGGGACAGCCGGGCCATCACCTACGCCGAGCTCAAAAACGAGGTGAGCAAGGCGGCGAACGCCCTGCTGGAGCTGGGAGTTCAGGCAGGTGACCGGGTCGCCGTCTACATGCCGATGATCCCGGAGACGGCCGTGGCGATGCTCGCGTGCGCCCGCATCGGCGCCGCGCACTCCGTCGTCTTCGGCGGCTTCTCCGCGGACGCGCTCGCGACCCGGATCCAGGACGCCGACGCCAAGGTGGTCATCACCGCCGACGGCGGCTACCGCCGCGGCAAGCCCTCCGCGCTCAAACCGGCCGTGGACGACGCGGTCGCCAAGGCGGGCACCATCGAGCACGTCCTCGTCGTCCGCCGCACCGGGCAGGACGTCGCCTGGACCGACGGCCGGGACGTGTGGTGGCACGACATCGTGGACCGGCAGTCCGCCGAGCACACCCCTCAGGCGTTCGGGGCCGAGCACCCGCTGTTCATCCTGTACACGTCGGGCACCACCGGTAAGCCGAAGGGCATCCTGCACACCTCCGGCGGCTACCTCACCCAGACGGCGTACACGCACCACGCGGTCTTCGACCTCAAGCCGGAGACGGACGTGTACTGGTGCACGGCCGACGTCGGCTGGGTCACCGGCCACTCGTACATCGTCTACGGCCCGCTGGCGAACGGCGCGAGCCAGGTCATGTACGAGGGCACGCCCGACACCCCGCACCAGGGGCGGTTCTGGGAGATCGTGCAGAAGTACGGGGTGACGATCCTGTACACGGCGCCCACGGCCATCCGCACGTTCATGAAGTGGGGCGACGACATCCCCGCGAAGTTCGACCTCAGCAGCCTGCGGGTGCTGGGCTCGGTGGGCGAGCCGATCAACCCCGAGGCGTGGATCTGGTACCGCAAGCACATCGGCGCCGACCGGACGCCCATCGTGGACACCTGGTGGCAGACCGAGACCGGCGCGATGATGATCTCCCCGCTGCCGGGCGTCACCGAGACCAAGCCGGGCTCCGCGCAGCGGCCGCTGCCGGGCATCTCCGCGACCGTCGTCGACGACGAGGCGAACGAGGTGCCCGACGGCGGTGGCGGCTACCTGGTGCTCACCGAGCCGTGGCCGTCGATGCTGCGCACGATCTGGGGCGACGACCAGCGGTTCCTCGACACGTACTGGTCGCGGTTCGAGGGCAAGTACTTCGCCGGTGACGGGGCGAAGAAGGACGACGACGGGGACATCTGGCTCCTCGGCCGCGTGGACGACGTGATGCTGGTCTCGGGCCACAACATCTCCACCACGGAGGTGGAGTCGGCGCTCGTCTCGCACCCGTCCGTCGCGGAGGCGGCCGTGGTCGGCGCCGCCGACGAGACCACCGGGCAGGCCATCGTCGCCTTCGTCATCCTGCGCGGCACGGCGGCCGAGACCGAGACCCTTGTCGGCGAGCTGCGCGACCACGTCGGCGCGACCCTCGGCCCGATCGCCAAGCCCAAGCGGATCCTGCCGGTGGCGGAGCTGCCGAAGACCCGCTCCGGCAAGATCATGCGGCGCCTGCTGCGGGACGTGGCGGAGAACCGCCAGCTCGGTGACGTCACGACGCTCACGGACTCCACGGTCATGGACCTCATCCAGACCAAGCTGCCGGCGGCGCCCAGCGAGGACTGAGGTCGCGTCCATCGGGGCTGAACACGCACACGGGCGGTGGCCGGGTGGCCGCCGCCCGTGTGAAGGCCGACGATGGGGTACATCCATGAAGGGGCGCCCGGTGATCAGCGCGCGGGGTACCCCCAGCGGTGCCCTTAGGTAGACTAAGCAATCAGGTGTGCCGGGAAGTCTGGTCGGCGAGTGTTCCGTCCTGCCCTCGACCCGGAGGTCCCCGCCGTGGCCGCACCCCGCCCCACCCCCGCCCGGAAGGTCCTCGACCGGCTCTCCCTGCCCGAGCGGACCTTCGTCGCGGACGCGCTGCGCACGGAGACCGTCGGCGGCGTACTGCTGCTCCTCGCCGCCGTCACCGCGCTGATCTGGGCGAACGTCCCCGCCCTGCACAACAGTTACGAGAGCGTCAGCGACTTCCACTTCGGGCCCGAGGCCCTCGGGCTGAACCTCTCCGTCGAGCACTGGGCGGCCGACGGACTCCTCGCGGTCTTCTTCTTCGTCGCCGGCATCGAACTCAAGCGCGAGCTGGTCGCCGGTGACCTCCGGGACCCCAAGGCGGCCGTCCTGCCCGTCGTCGCCGCCCTGTGCGGGATGGCCGTACCGGCGCTCGTCTACACGCTCACCAACCTCACCGGCGGCGGCTCACTCGCCGGCTGGGCCGTGCCCACGGCCACCGACATCGCGTTCGCGCTCGCCGTGCTGGCCGTCATCGGGACCTCGCTGCCCTCCGCGCTGCGCGCGTTCCTGCTCACCCTCGCCGTCGTCGACGACCTCTTCGCGATCCTGATCATCGCGGTCTTCTTCACCGGCGGCCTCGACTTCGCCGCGCTCGGCGGCGCCTTCGCCGGTCTCGTCGTCTTCTGGCTGCTGCTGAGGAAGGGGGTGCGCGGGTGGTACGTGTACGTTCCGCTCGCCCTCGTCATCTGGGGGCTGATGTACAACAGCGGCGTCCACGCCACGATCGCCGGTGTCGCGATGGGCCTCATGCTGCGCTGCACCCGGCGCGAGGGTGAGGAGCACTCCCCCGGCGAGCGCATCGAGCACCTCGTGCGCCCCCTCTCGGCGGGACTGGCGGTACCTCTGTTCGCCCTGTTCAGCGCGGGTGTCGCCGTGTCGGGCGGCGCCCTGGGGAAGGTGTTCACCCAGCCGGAGACGCTCGGCGTGGTGCTCGGGCTGGTCGTCGGCAAGGCGGTCGGGATCTTCGGCGGGACCTGGCTGACCGCCCGCTTCACCCGGGCCTCCCTCTCCGAGGACCTGGTGTGGCCGGACGTCGCCGCCGTCGCGTCCCTCGCCGGGATCGGCTTCACCGTGTCGCTGCTCATCGGCGAACTCGCCTTCGAGAGCGACCCGGCGCTCACCGACGGCGTCAAGGCGGCGGTGCTCACGGGGTCGCTCATCGCGGCGCTCCTGGCGACCGTCCTGTTGAAGCTGCGCAACGCCAAGTACCAGGCGCTGTGGGCCGCCGAGCACCGCGACGAGGACCAGGACGGCATCCCCGACATCTACGAGGAGGGCGACCCGGCGTACCACCTGCGCATGGCCGAGATCCACGAACGCAAGGCCGCCGAGCACCGCAGGCTTGCCGAAGTGGCGGGCGGGGCAGGCGACGGGGACGACGGTCCGGCATGATCTGACAGGACCGTACAAAACGCAGGGCGCCCCCGGCACCGTACGACGGCCTCCGAGTCGAGGCCCGTGCACGGCGGGGGCGCTTCCGGACGCATATGAGGGAGACCCCGATGAGCGCACCCGACGGCAGCCCGGTCGGTGCCGAACGCAGTGTCGGCCAGCTGTTCGCCTCGGCGACGGCCGAGATGTCCGCACTGGTGCACGACGAGATCGCGCTGGCGAAGGCCCAGCTCAGGCAGGACGTCAAGCGCGGTCTGGTCGGCGGCGGGGCGTTCACCGCGGCAGGAGCGGTACTGATCTTCTCCCTGCCGATGCTCAGTTTCGCCCTGGCGTACGGCATCCGCACCTGGAGCGACTGGAACCTGGCGATCTGCTTCCTGCTGTCGTTCGCGGCGAACGTCGTGGTCGCCGTCGTCCTGGCCCTCATCGGTGTCGCCTTCTCCAAGAAGGCCAAGAAGGGGCAGGGCCCGCAGAAGGTCGCCGCGTCCATGAAGCAGACCGCCGGAGTGCTGCAGAACGCCAAGCCGCACCCTCGCCGGCCCGCCCGGACCGACGGCGGCGTCGAGGCTGTGGCACGCTCGACCTCATGACGGACCCCGCCCCCTCAGCCGCCTCCGGCCAGCCCGCCTCGGTCGTACGACTCGATGTGCCCGGCGCGAAAGAGGTGATCCACCGGGACGTGGCCGCCAACGGCGCCCGCTTCCACATCGCCGAACTCGGCGACGGGCCGCTGGTGATGCTGCTGCACGGCTTCCCGCAGTTCTGGTGGACCTGGCGGCACCAGCTGGTCGCGCTCGCCGACGCCGGATTCCGCGCCGTCGCCATGGACCTGCGCGGGGTCGGCGGCAGCGACCGTACGCCCCGCGGCTACGACCCGGCCAACCTCGCCCTGGACATCACGGGCGTCGTCCGGTCCCTCGGCGAGCCCGACGCCGCGCTGGTCGGCCACGATCTCGGCGGCTATCTGGCGTGGACGGCGGCCGTGATGCGGCCCAAGCTCGTACGGCGGCTCGCGGTCTCCTCGATGCCGCACCCGCGGCGCTGGCGCTCGGCGATGCTGTCGGACGTGAAGCAGACCGCCGCCGGGTCGTACATCTGGGGGTTCCAGCGGCCCTGGATCCCCGAGCGGCAGCTGACCGCGGACGACGGCGCCCTGGTGGGCCGGCTGATCCGGGAGTGGTCGGGGCCGCGGCTGCCCGACGACGAGGCCGTGGACGCGTACCGGCGGGCGATCTGCATCCCGTCGACGGCGCACTGCTCGATCGAGCCGTACCGGTGGATGGTGCGCTCCCTCGCCCGCCCCGACGGCATCCAGTTCAACCGGCGGATGAAGCGGCCGGTGCGTGTGCCGACGCTCCATCTGCACGGTTCACTCGACCCGGTGATGCGGACGCGCAGCGCGGCGGGTTCCGGGGAGTACGTCGAAGCCCCGTACCGGTGGCGGCTGTTCGACGGGCTGGGGCACTTCCCGCACGAGGAGGACCCGGTGGCGTTCTCGTCGGAGCTGATCAACTGGCTGAAGGACCCCGAGCCCGACCGGTGATTCCGACCGGGGATCCCGACCGGTGACCGCGACCCTGAGCTGCTGCCGACAGCCCGGCCGGGAACACGCGTTCCCCGCACAGCCACTTGCCCGGCGCATAGGCCAATTGGGGGGCGTGGGGGAGGTTACTGACCTTGGGGCGGGGGCACACGTCGGGGTATGGGCTGGACGCACGACTACAGTGACGCAGCACGCAACCGCCGCTCGGCCGCGGGCCTGAGCTCCCACCAGCGGGGCGCCCCTCAGGTGCCGGGCACGGACCCGGACGCGGACCCCCGGCTGGGCATTCCGCTCATCCTGCGCCGCCGGGCCCGCTGGGTCTCGGCCCGCCTGCGCCACCCCCGCCCCTGAGGCGCGGGAGCGTCATGCGTGGAGGGCCGCGCGGCCCTCGTCCGTGAGCGGGGGCGTGGTCGCCCCGTCCGGTTCGGCCTCAGAGCGCACAGCTGTCGCTGTCCACCTGCTGGTTGGCCGTTCTCCCCTTGACGATGTCCTCCTTGACCTCGTCCGCGGTGAGCGCGTAGCCGGTGTTGGGGTCGTCGAGTGACTTCGCGAAGACCACGCCGTACACCCTGCCTTCGGGCGTGAGCAGCGGCCCGCCGGAGTTGCCCTGGCGGACGGTCGCGTACAACGAGTAGACGTCACGGCGGACCGTGCCGCGGTGGTAGATGTCGGGGCCGTTGGCCGTGATGCGACCGCGCACGCGCGCGGGGCGGACGTCGTACGCGCCGTTCTCCGGGAAGCCGGCGACGATGGCGTCGTCACCGCTGGCGGCGTCGTCGGCGGTGAACCGCAGCACCGGCGCCTTCAGGCCCGGCACGTCCAGGACGGCGATGTCGCGCTCCCAGTCGTAGAGGACGACCTTGGCGTCGTACTTGCGGCCCTCGCCCCCTATCTGGACGGTGGGTTCGTCGACGCCGCCGACCACGTGCGCGTTGGTCATCACGCGGCGCTCGTCGAAGACGAAGCCGGTGCCCTCGAGGACCTTGCCGCAACTTTCGGCGGTGCCCATCACCTTGACGATGGACCGCTTGGCGCGTTGGGCGACGGGACTGCTCGCGAGCGCGGGGTCGGGGGGCTGGACGTCGGTGATCTGCTCGTTGGCGAACGGGCTGAAGACCTGTGGGAAGCCGTTCTGCGCGAGGACCGAGGAGAAGTCCGCGAACCAGGTGTCCGCCTGGTTGGGCAGGGCCCGGGCCACGCCCTGCAGCACCTTGGAGTTGCGGACCTCCTTGCCGAGCGTGGGCAGCGTCGTCCCCGCGAGCGCGGAGCCGATCAGCCAGGCGACCAGGAGCATCGCCACCACGTTGACGAGGGCGCCGCCGGTGGCGTCCAGCGCGCGGGCCGGGGACCAGGTGATGTACCGGCGCAGTTTGTTGCCGAGGTGGGTGGTGAGGGCCTGGCCGACGGAGGCGCAGACGATCACGACGACCACCGCGACGACGGCGGCCGCCGTGCTGACCTCGGAGTTGTCGGTCATCCAGTCCCAGATGACCGGGAGGGTGTAGACGGCGACGAGGCCGCCGCCCAGGAAACCGATCACCGACAGGATGCCGACGACGAAGCCCTGGCGGAAGCCGACGATCGCGAACCAGACGGCGGCGACCAGCAACAGGATGTCCAGCACGTTCACCGCTTCAAGCCTCGCCTCGTCACTTCGCGATCACTACAGGTCGGCCCGGGATGCGGTCCGCCGCGCGGCGACCGGGGACTCGACGCTTCCCACGAGACGCGGCACGCAGACACCCTGTCATGAGCGCCAGTCGAGCGGGACCTGCTTCCCCCGGTCCCAGGGGCGCTCCCAGCCCGAGTAGTGCAGCAGGCGGTCGATGACGCCTGCCGTGAAACCCCACACGAGTGCCGATTCGACCAGAAATGCCGGACCTCGGTGGCCGCTGGGGTGGACGGTGGTGGCGCGATGGGCGGGATCCGTGAGATCGGCCACGGGAACGGTGAAGACGCGTGCCGTCTCGTTCGGATCGACGACGCGGACCGGGCTCGGCTCGCGCCACCAGCCCAGCACCGGGGTCACGACGAAGCCGCTCACCGGGATGTACAGCTTGGGCAGCACACCGAAGAGCTGGACGCCGCGCGGGTCGAGGCCGGTCTCCTCCTCGGCCTCGCGGAGCGCGGCCCGCAGCGGGCCGTCGGTCTGCGGGTCGCCGTCCTCGGGGTCGAGGGCGCCGCCCGGGAACGACGGCTGTCCGGCGTGCGACCTGAGGGAGCCGGCGCGCTCCATGAGCAGCAGCTCGGGGCCCCGGTCGCCCTCGCCGAACAGGATGAGGACCGCCGACTGCCGCCCCGAGCCGTTCTCCGGGGGCAGGAAGCGGCTCAGCTGGAGCGGCTGGACGGTCTCGGCGGCGCGGACGACCGGGTCCAGCCATGACGGCAAGCCCGTCTTGTCCAGGCGCGGGGGCGCGGCGGGGTGCCCGGCCACCGCGGGGCGCCCCACCTGCGCGTCGGCGCCCATGCCCGTGCCCGCGTCCCTGTGCCTGTCCGCGTCCCTGTGCCTGTCCGCGTCCCTGTGCCTGCCCGCGTCCCTGTGCGTGTCCATGCTCGTGTCCGTGTGCGTACCGCCGTCCGTCCGACTCGCGCGCGTCATAGCCACCCCCGTCGTTCTTCCCGTGCCAACGCCCGGAGGCCGACTGATCGTTCCGCTGCGGGCGAGAGTCCCTCGTGTGGGTGGCCCGGGGCCGGGCGAGAAGGGGGTGGCGCGATCGGCACAGGGAGGGACGTCATCCGGCGGCTCCCAGGGGCGGGGCCGGGATGCCGCCCGCGTCCAGGTACGACTGCGGGGGCTTCAGGCGCTGACCGGGGAAACCGCCCTTCTCGTACTTGAGGAGCTTCCTGGCCTTCTCCGGGTCGGTCTCGCCCTCGCCGTACGCCGGGCAGAGCGGGGCGATGGGGCAGGCTCCGCAGGCAGGCTTGCGGGCGTGGCAGATACGGCGGCCGTGGAAGATCACGTGGTGCGACAGCATCGTCCACTCGCTCTTCGGGAAGAGCGCCCCGATGGCCGCCTCGATCTTGTCCGGCTCGGTCTCCTCGGTCCAGCGCCAGCGCCGGACGAGCCGCTGGAAGTGTGTGTCCACGGTGATGCCGGGCCGGCCGAAGGCGTTGCCCAGCACCACGAAGGCGGTCTTACGGCCGACGCCGGGCAGCTTGACCAGGTCTTCGAGGCGGCCGGGGACCTCGCCGCCGTGGTTCTCCACGAGGGCCTTCGACAGCCCTATCACCGACCTCGTCTTCGCCCGGAAGAACCCGCACGGCCGGAGGATCTCCTCGACCTCCTCCGGGTCGGCCGCGGCGAGGTCCTCGGGGGTGGGGTACTTCGCGAAGAGGGCCGGTGTCGTCTGGTTGACCCTCAGGTCCGTGGTCTGGGCGGACAGGACCGTGGCGACGATCAGCTGGAAGGGGTTCTCGAAGTCCAGTTCCGGGTGGGCGTACGGGTACACCTCCGCCAGCTCACGGTTGATGCGCCGGGCGCGACGGACCAGGGCGGTGGGGGACTCGGGCTTGGGGGGCTTGGGGGGTTTGGCGGCCTTGGAGGGCTTGGAGGGCTTCGGGGCGGCGGTCGCTTTCTTGGCGGGGGCAACCTTCTTGGCAGGGGTCGCCTTCTTGGCAGGGGTCGCCTTCTTGGCGGGGGTCGCCTTCTTGGCGGGGGTCGACACGCCGGGGGCGGGCTCCGCCGCCGCGGGCATGCGCTCTGCCGCCGGAGGCGTGCGCTCCGCCACCGCCGGGGGCGCCGACGCGTTCGTCTTCTTTGCCGTTTTCTTCGCTCCCGAGGGGCCCTGTTCGCCCACAGCGGAATCGCGACGTACAACCACCCGTCCAGCCCCCTTGGCCTGTGCTCTCACCGGCGATTTGGACACTCGGCCAGCCTAAAGCCCGCCACCGACATCCGCCCCGGGCCCTGAAGATCGGCCCCCAATTGGACCCCTGACGCTTACCCAGGGACATGTGTGCGGCATCCTTGTGACAGATCACACTGTTTGGACCGTCCGGCTAAACGGGGAACACGGTCCCCTGGTACTACGGGGAGCAAGATCCCCTGAGCAGGTCGACAAGGAGAGAACTCGTGGACGACGTTCTGCGGCGCGCCCCGCTCTTCGCGGCGCTCGATGACGAGCAGGCCGCGGAGCTCCGCGCCTCCATGAGTGAGGTGACCCTCGCGCGCGGTGACGCTCTCTTCCACGAGGGCGACCCCGGGGACCGCCTCTATGTGGTCACCGAAGGCAAGGTCAAGCTGCACCGGGCGTCGCCCGACGGCCGCGAGAACATGCTCGCCGTGCTCGGACCCGGTGAGCTGATCGGCGAGCTGTCGCTGTTCGACCCGGGACCGCGGACGGCCACCGCCACCGCGCTGACCGAGGTCAAGCTGCTCGGCCTCGGCCACGGCGACCTCCAGCCGTGGCTGAACGCGCGGCCCGAGGTGGCGGCCGCGCTGCTGCGCGCCGTCGCGCGGAGGCTGCGGAAGACCAACGACCAGATGTCCGACCTGGTGTTCTCGGACGTTCCCGGCCGTGTCGCCCGTGCGCTGCTGGACCTGTCCCGCAGGTTCGGCGTGCAGTCCGAGGAGGGCATCCACGTGGTGCACGACCTCACGCAGGAGGAGCTGGCGCAGCTCGTCGGAGCCTCCCGGGAGACCGTCAACAAGGCGCTCGCCGACTTCGCGCAGCGTGGCTGGCTGCGGCTGGAGGCCCGCGCGGTGATCCTGCTGGACGTGGAACGTCTGGCGAAGCGGTCGCGCTGACCTTCGCCACCCACCGATGACCGGTCGCCGTCATCGGTCGCCGGTCGCCGGCCACCGGTCACCGGTCGCCGACAGCGGTTGCGCGTACGTCACTGGGGCCCGTCCCGATCGTGGGGGCGGGCCCCGGCGGTTTTCCGTGCTCTTGCCACGCCTTGGACGACCTGCCTCGCTCCGCCCCTGGAGGCACAGTGGTCGTATGGCTGCGAGAGGGGCCCGCAGAGGGCTGGACGCGCGGGGGTACATCGAGCGGGAGGGGGCGCTGGGGCGGGTGCCGGAGGGGTTCCGGGGCGTGGTGGCCACGGCTCGGGACCGGGTGCTGGAGGTGTTCGGACCGCGGCTGCACAGTGCGTACCTGTACGGGTCGATCCCGCGCGGCACCGCTCGCCCGGGACGCAGCGACTTCGATCTGCTGGTCGTGCTGCGCGACGAGCCCACCGACGCGGACCGGGCGGAGGCCGGAGCGCTGGACGAGGCTCTGGACCGGGAGTTCCCGCAGATCGACGGGGCAGGAACGCTGCTCGTCAGCCGGGCGCGGGTGCTCAGTGATCCGGAGCGCTACGACCTCGGGTGGTTCGTGGCCTGCCTGTGCACCCCCCTGCTCGGCCAGGACCTCGCCGAGGACCTGCCCCGGTACCGTCCCGACTCCCTGCTCGCCCGCGAGACCAACGGCGACCTCGCGCGGCTGCTGCCCCGCTGGCGTGAACGCATCGCCGACGCGGCCTCCCCCGAGGACCGGCGCTCCCTCGTGCGCTCCTGCTCCCGCCGCCTGGTCCGGACCGGCTTCACCCTGGTCATGCCCCGCTGGAACGGCTGGACCAGCGACCTCCACGAGATGGCGGAGGCGTTCGGCGAGTACTACCCCGAGAAGGCCGACCGGATGAGGGCGGCGGCGGTCGCCGGGTACGACCCGGATGCCGCCCCCGAGAGCCATGAAGCCCTGCTGCGGTCCTATGTCGACGACCTCGGCCCCTGGCTGGCCGAGGAGTACACGCGCGTGCACGGCGTGAAGACGCCCCGCCCGGAAGACGGGTAGGGGTGAGGGCGGGCACCGTGGCCCTGGGAACGACTTCCTGCCCCTCGCAGCCCCGAGCCCCCTCGCGGCCTTCTCGCAGCCCTCTGAGCCCCGCAGCCCCCGTGAGCCCCGCAGCCCCCGTGAGCCTCACAGCCCCCTGAGCCCCTCTCGGACCCCAGCGCACCTCCGGTGGCATCCAGCGGCCTCCGGCGCGCGCTCGGCCCTCAGCGGGCCGCTCACGCCGCCGCAAGGCCCTCCGGGCCTCGCCCCTCAGATCAGGCCATGATCGGTCAGGTACTCCATCTGCGCCCGTACCGACAGCTCCGCGGCCGGCCACAGCGAACGGTCGACGTCGGCGTAGACGTGGGCGACGACCTCGCCAGGGGTGGAGTAGCCGTCCTCGACCGCTGTCTCGACCTGGGCCAGTCGGTTGGCGCGGTGGGCGAGGTAGTACTCGACGACACCCTGGGCGTCGTCGAGGACGGGGCCGTGGCCGGGGAGGACGGTGTGGACACCGTCGTCCACCGTGAGGGACCTGAGGCGCCGCAGGGAGTCGAGGTAGTCGCCGAGGCGGCCGTCGGGGTGGGCCACGACCGTCGTACCGCGGCCGAGGACGGTGTCGCCCGTGAGGACGGCCCGGTCGGCGGGGAGGTGGAAGCAGAGCGAGTCGGCGGTGTGGCCGGGCGTGGGGACGACGCGGAGTTCCAGGCCGCCGACGCTCACGACGTCGCCCGCGCCGAGCCCCTCGTCACCGAGCCGCAGGGCGGGGTCGAGGGCCCGTACGTTCGTCCGGGTCAGCTCGGCGAAGCGTGCGGCGCCCTCGGCGTGGTCGGGGTGGCCGTGCGTGAGCAGGGTCAGCGCGACGCGTTTGCCGGCCCGCTCCGCCGTGTCGATGACGTTGCGCAGGTGGCCGTCGTCCAGCGGGCCGGGGTCGATCACGACCGCCAGCGCGGAGTCGGGCTCGGAGACGATCCAGGTGTTGGTGCCGTCGAGGGTCATCGCGGACGCGTTCGGCGCGAGGACGTTCACCGCGCGGGTGGTGGCGGGGCCCGAGAGGACGCCGCCGCGCGGCTGTCCGGGGAGGGCTGCTGCGTCGGTCATGCGGGGCCTCCCCCGGACGGTACGCGCTTGGTGAACTCGTCATGGCCGGGCCAGGAGAGGATCACTTCGTCGTTCTCCAGGCGGGCCCGGGCGAGCACGGGGGTCAGATCGCGAGCGGGTGCCGCGGCGAGCGCCGCGGCGGCCGTGTCGTACGCGGTGAGCTGGCGCAGGGTCGCGATGGTGGGCGGCATCATCAGCAGCTCGCCCTTGTCGTAGCCCTCGGCGGCCTCACGGGGGCGGATCCACACCGTGCGGTCGGCCTCCGTGGAGGCGTTGCGGGTGCGCTGGCCCTGCGGGAGGGCCGCCACGAAGAACCAGGTGTCGTAGCGGCGGGCCTCGAACTCGGGGGTGATCCAGCGGGTCCAGGCGCCGAGCAGGTCCGAGCGCAGGACCAGGCCCCGGCGGTCCAGGAACTCCGCGAAACTGATGTCCCTGGCGGCCACGGCGGCGCGGTCCGCCTCCCAGTCGTCGCCGGTGGTGTCCCCGACCACCGTGTCGGGGGTGGGGCCGGCGAGCAGGACACCGGCCTCCTCGTACGTCTCGCGGACGGCCGCGCAGACGATCGCCTGGGCGCCGGTCTCGTCGACACCGAGCCGGTCGGCCCACCACGCGCGCGTGGGGCCGGCCCAGCGGATCCGGTGGTCGTCGTCGCGCGGGTCGACGCCGCCGCCCGGATACGCGTACGCGCCCCCGGCGAAGGCCATGGAGGCGCGTCTGCGCAGCATGTGCACGACCGGGGTGTCGGCCGTGTCCTTGAGCAGCATGACGGTGGCGGCCCGCCTGGGGGTCACCGGTGTCAGCGTGCCGGCCGCGAGTCGGCGGATGCGGTCCGGCCACTCGGGTGGGTACCACTGCCCGTTTGCCATGGGCGGAGGCTAACCCGTGACGGCCGGATGTTCGAGTGAGCCCCCGCGATCTTGTGGATGCCGAGGGGGCCCGGGGCGGTCACTCCGACGTGAGCTCCACCTGGATCTCCACCTCGACCGGCGCGTCCAGCGGCAGCACGGCCACGCCGACCGCGCTCCGCGCGTGCACGCCCTTGTCGCCGAGGACGGCGCCGAGGAGCTCGCTCGCGCCGTTCAGCACGGCGGGCTGGCCGGTGAAGTCAGCGGCCGAGGCGACGAAGCCGACGACCTTCACGACGCGGGCCACGCGGTCCAGGTCGCCCGCGACCGACTTCACGGCGGCGAGGGCGTTGAGGGCGCAGGTGCGGGCGAGGTCCTTGGCCTCCTCGGGGGTGACCTCCGCGCCGACCTTGCCGGTGACGGGCAGCTTGCCGTCCACCATGGGGAGCTGGCCGGCGGTGTACACGTACACGCCGGACCGCACGGCCGGCTGGTACGCGGCGAGCGGCGGGACCACCTCGGGCAGGGTCAGCCCGAGTTCCGCGAGCTTGGCCTCGACGGCGCTCATGCCGACTTCTCGCGCTTCAGGTAGGCGACGAGCTGCTCGGGGTTGTTCGGCCCGGGCACGACCTGGACGAGCTCCCAGCCGTCCTCGCCCCAGGTGTCCAGGATCTGCTTCGTGGCGTGGACGAGCAGCGGCACGGTCGCGTATTCCCACTTCTTGGTCATGCGGCCGACTTTAGCCCCTGGCCGGTACCGGTTCCGCCGCTGCCCCGGGGCGGTCCGGAGGGCCATGTGGGGCGGAGTTGTCCACAGCCTCCCGCGTATGCCGCGCGCGGACTGGTTAGTCTCGAATACGTGAGCAGGCTCCAGGTCGTCAGCGGCAAGGGCGGGACCGGAAAGACCACGGTCGCCGCCGCACTCGCGCTCGCCCTCGCGACCGAGGGGAAGCGCGCCCTCCTGGTCGAGGTCGAGGGCAGACAGGGCATCGCGCAGCTCTTCGAGACGGAGGCCCTTCCGTACGAGGAGCGGAAGATCGCGGTGGCTCCCGGGGGCGGGGAGGTGTTCGCCCTGGCCATCGACCCCGAACTGGCCCTCCTCGACTACCTCCAGATGTTCTACAAACTCGGCGGTGCGGGCCGCGCCCTGAAGAAGCTCGGCGCGATCGACTTCGCCACCACCATCGCGCCCGGCCTCAGGGACGTCCTGCTGACCGGCAAGGCGTGCGAGGCGGTGCGCCGCAGGGAGAAGAGCGGGCGGTACACGTACGACTACGTGGTGATGGACGCCCCGCCCACCGGCCGCATCACGCGCTTTTTGAACGTGAACGACGAGGTGGCCGGACTCGCGAAGATCGGCCCTATACACAATCAGGCCCAGGCCGTCATGCGGGTGCTGAAGTCGCCGGAGACGGCCGTGCACCTGGTGACGCTCTTGGAGGAGATGCCCGTCCAGGAGACGGCCGACGGGATCGCCGAACTGCGTGCGGCGAAGCTGCCGGTGGGGCGGATCATCGTCAACATGGTGCGGCCCGAGCTGCTGGACTTCGAGGAGCTGGAGCTGGCGCGCGAAGTGCCGCGTACGGCCGTCGCCAAGTCCCTGTCCACGGCCGGCCTCGGCGGCGCGCGGCGCGGCGGCAACGCCGAGCGTCTGGTGGAGCCGCTGCTCACCCAGGCCGAGGAGTACGCCGAGCGGCACACCCTGGAGCACGAGCAGCGGGGTGTCCTGGGCGAGCTGGGCCTGCCGCTGCACGAACTGCCTCTGCTCGCCGAGGGCATGGACCTGGCGGGACTGTACGAACTGGCCACGGAACTGCGTCAGCAAGGGATCTCATGACTTCGGACCCGGCCGCCGCCCCGCACGACTCGGCCCCCACCGACCCCGCCCACGTCTCCGACGGACACCGCGCGATCAACTCGATCCGCCCCCTGGCGGTCGACCCGCTGCTCGACGACCCCGAGACCCGCATCGTGGTGTGCTGCGGCGCCGGCGGCGTCGGCAAGACGACCACGGCGGCGGCCCTGGGGCTGCGGGCCGCTGAGCGGGGCCGGAAGGTGGTCGTGCTGACCATCGACCCGGCCCGGCGGCTCGCCCAGTCGATGGGCATCGACTCGCTGGACAACACCCCGCGCCGGGTGAAGGGCATCGAGGGCGACGGGGAACTGCACGCCATGATGCTCGACATGAAGCGCACGTTCGACGAGATCGTCGAGGCGCACGCGGATCCGGACCGGGCGTCGGCGATCCTCGGCAACCCCTTCTACCAGTCGCTCTCGGCGGGCTTCGCGGGCACGCAGGAGTACATGGCGATGGAGAAGCTGGGCCAGTTGCGGTCCCGCGACGAGTGGGACCTGATCGTCGTGGACACCCCGCCGTCGCGTTCGGCGCTGGACTTCCTGGACGCCCCGAAGCGGCTCGGCTCGTTCCTGGACGGCAAGCTGATCCGGGTGCTGCTGGCGCCCGCGAAGGTCGGCGGGCGGGCCGGGATGAAGTTCCTGAACGTCGGCATGTCGATGATGACAGGCGCCCTGGGCAAGCTGCTCGGCGGTCAACTACTCAAAGACGTACAGACGTTCGTGGCCGCGATGGACTCCATGTTCGGCGGTTTCCGTACCCGCGCGGACGCCACGTACAAGCTGCTGCAGGCGCCGGGGACGGCGTTCCTGGTGGTGGCCGCGCCGGAGCGGGACGCGCTGCGGGAGGCGGCGTACTTCGTGGAGCGGCTGGCGGCCGAGGACATGCCGTTGGCGGGTCTGGTCCTCAACCGCGTCCACGGCAGCGGCGCGGCCCAGCTCTCCGCCGAGCGCGCGCTCGCCGCCGCGGAAAATCTTGACGAGCCCCGCATTGTGGATCAGATGGACGGGAAAGCAGTTCGTAACTCTCCCGACACGTCCGGCAGTTCAGAATCTCCCGCATCCACCGGCGCCCAGGACGGCTCCCCCGCCCCGGATCGCGCCGTCGAGCGGCTCACCGCAGGTCTGCTCAGGCTGCACGCCGAGCGGATGCGGCTGCTCTCCCGCGAGCAGCGCACACGTGACCGCTTCACCGCGCTGCATCCCGAGGTGGCCGTGGCCGAGGTGGCCGCGCTGCCCGGCGATGTCCATGACCTGGCCGGCCTGCGGGACATCGGGGACCGGCTCGCGACCGTACGACCGGAGCTGCCCACCTCGGACGACTGACCGGAGCTGCCCACCTCGGACGACTCACCCGCGAACGACCTGACGACTGGCCTGCGAACGACCTGACGACTGGCCTGCGAACGACCTGACGACTGGCCTGCGAACGACCTGACGACTGGCCTGCGAACGACCGGACGACTGGCCTGCGAACGACCTGACGACTGGCCTGCGAACGACCTGACGACTGGCCTGCGAACGACCGGCGTCACGAGAGCTGAACGATGTCTCGGGGCACCCGAGAGTCGGCACACCTGCCCGACGCGCCGACACCTCAAGGGCGCCCTGGACCGACGGGACCCTCAAGGGGTCTCGTCCTCAGCTCACCGCCGCGTAGTTCTCGTACATCTCGTCATCGTCGAGCGGCAGAATGCCCGCGCCACGCTCGTACTCCGTGCGCGCGGTCTCAAGGAGCCGGCGCCACGAGGTGACAGTGGGTCGCCTGCGCAGCAGTGCGCGGCGCTCGCGCTCCGTCATTCCTCCCCACACGCCGAATTCGACGCGGTTGTCCAGCGCGTCCGCCAGGCACTCCGTCCGCACCGGGCATCCGGTGCACACCGCCTTGGCCCTGTTCTGCGCTGCTCCTTGAACGAACAGTTCATCCGGATCGGTAGTGCGGCAGGCAGCCTGCGCACTCCAGTCGGTTACCCAGCCCATACCGGCGCCGTCCTCTCCCGAATCGAGGCTCCCCCACGGCGGCAGCGGCATATTCACCGCCGCCAGTTGAGGACGTTACGGAAGGAGGGCACAGCGCAACACCCCCTTCGGGCCCAATCTTGAATGGCCCGAACGGACTATGCGTAAGCGGCAGATCACCCGCGGGAGTGACCCGAGGGCATACGTGACTATCCCGACAGATCGGGACAGTTGACATGCGCCACAACGGACACCGAATGACACACAAGGCGGATTCGGACACGACCCCGGAAAAAATCGGAAGAACGTCGGAACGATTCGGGCTCGCCGGACGTACTTGATACAAGGGCCAACGGTTGTGACAGTTGAGAGCAGCTTAGGCCAAGGCCTGTACGTGTGTCCGGCGAATGAGAACGTAGGCTGCCTCCATGCCAAACAAGCGCTCGGGCGGTGGTCTGTCCCCCACGCAGCAGGCCGCCAAGTTCCTCGGTGTCAGCGTGCTCGCGGGCGCCGTCATGGCGGGCATCGCGCTGCCCGCGGTCGGTGTCCTGGGGCTGGCCGCCAAGGGGTCGGTCGAGGGATTCGACGAACTCCCGGCCACCCTCAAGCAGCCGCCGCTGAGTCAGCGCACCACGATCCTGGACAGCAAGGGCGACCAGATCGCCAGCGTCTACTCCCGCGACCGTACGGTGGTCGACCTCAAGGACATCTCGCCGTACATGCAGAAGGCGATCGTCGCGATCGAGGACGCGCGTTTCTACCAGCACGGCGCGATCGACCTGAAGGGCGTGCTGCGCGCGCTCAACCGGAACGCCCAGGAGGGCGGCGTCGCCCAGGGCGCGTCCACGCTGACGCAGCAGTTGGTGAAGAACGTGGCGGTGGAGGAGGCCGGTGACGACCCGACGAAGGTCGCCCAGGCCACCCAGCAGACCCTCGGCCGCAAGATCCGCGAGCTGAAGTACGCGATCCAGCTCGAGGAAGAGCTCGGCAAGAAGAAGATCCTCGAGAACTACCTCAACATCACGTTCTTCGGTCAGCAGGCGTACGGCGTCGAGGCGGCCTCCCGCCGCTACTTCTCCAAGTCGGCCAAGGACCTGGACGTCGAGGAAGCCGCGCTCCTCGCCGGCATCGTGCAGTCACCGAGCCGCTACGACCCGGTGAACGACCCGCAGGAGGCCACCAAGCGGCGCAACATCGTGCTGCAGCGCATGGCCGAAGTGGGCGACATCTCGCAGTCGGAGGCCGACAAGGCCAAGAAGAAGCCGCTCGGCCTGGACGTCAGCAAGCCGAAGAACGGCTGCATCACGGCCGTGAAGGGCGCGGGCTTCTTCTGCGACTACGTCCGCGAGGTCTTCCTGAACGACCCGGTCTTCGGCAAGACGAAGGAGGACCGGGCCAAGACCTGGAACCAGGGCGGCCTCACGATCCGGACGACGCTGGACCCGAAGGCGCAGAAGTCCGTCCAGGCATCCATCAAGGACCACGTCTACCAGAAGGACGACGTGGCGACCGCCGCCACCATCGTGGAGCCCGGCACCGGCAAGATCCTCGCGATGGGCCAGTCCCGGCCGTACGGCATGGACGTCAAGCAGAACGAGACGACCATCAACCTCTCGGTGGACAAGAGCATGGGCGGCGGCGCGGGCTACCAGCCCGGTTCGACGTTCAAGCCGATCGTGGCCGCGGCGGCGCTGGAGGGCGGGATGTCCCCGGGCAAGACGTACTCCGCGCCGTACAAGATGGAGTACCCGAGCCCGATCTCGGTGTGCGGCGGCAAGAACTGGGTGAACACCTCAGGCACGACGCTCACCAACGAGAACGAGTCCGAGGTCGGCCCCTACTCGCTGCGGAAGGCGACCGCGCTCTCGGTCAACACCTACTTCGTCCAGATGATCGCGGACATCGGCATCTGCCCGGTGACGGAGATGGCCAAGAAGATGGGCGTCGACCGGGCCGACGGCGCGAAGATCGGCCAGAACCCGTCGATCGCGCTGGGCACGCAGGAGATGTCCCCGCTGACCATGGCCAACGCGTACGCGACGTTCGCCGCGCGCGGTATGTACTGCACGCCGGTCGCCATCGAGTCCATCACCCAGCGGGTCGGCGAGAAGTCGAAGTCGCTGGAGGTGCCGAAGTCGACGTGCTCCCGCGCGATGTCGGAGAACACCGCGGACACCATCAACACCCTGCTGAGGGGCGTGGTCGAGGACGGCACGGGTACCGAGGCGGGCCTCGGCGCGAGCCGCCCCAGCGCCGGTAAGACCGGTACGACGGACTTCCGTTACGCGGCCTGGTTCGTGGGCTACACGCCGAACATGGCGGGCGCTGTCTGGGTCGGCGACCCGGCCCACAAGCGGCGCATGGTCAACATCACCATCGGCGGCACCACCTGGGGCAAGGTCTTCGGTGGCAAGGTCCCGGGCCCGATCTGGCGCGACATGATGACCGGCGCGCTGGCCGGCGAGCCAGCCCCCGGCTTCACCACCGTCCCGCTCCCCGAGGACCGGCCGCGCGACCGCGACGACGACGACAACGGGGACGACAACGGGAACGGCAACGGCGGTCGCGGCGGGAACGGAAACGGCGGCGACGACGGCTTCATCGGCGGCACCGACGGCGGTACGTTCCCGACGCCCGAGTTCACGATCCCCGAGGACTGGATCCAGGGCCAGACGAACGGCGGCAACCGGGGCAACGGGAACGGCGGCAACGGCGGAGGGTTCGGCGGGTGAGGGGCCGGCGGGTTCGGCGTTCCGCGTTCGGCGTTCCGTGGTTGAGGGTTTCGGGGCGTGGGGCCGCTGGCGGTAGGGCCGACGGGCCGCTCAAGGGTCGGGCCTGACGGCCCCGGGCACATATGCGTACGGCGGTGGGGGGCTCCTTCCAGGAAGGGGCGCCCCACCGCCGTATGGCTGTGGTGGCCGAGGGCTCAGCCGCTCAGGACCTGCCTCGGGACCTGTGGGGCTCGGGATGGTGGGCACGTGGCCTGCAGAGCCGGTGCCTGCTGAGCAGGGGCCCCTGGGCCGGGGCCGGGCCGGGCTTGAGGGCCCAGCCGCTCACGCGGTCATGGTCAGCCCGCGAGCTGCTGCTTGACGATCGCGGCGACGCGGCCGCCCTCGGCGAGACCGGCCACCTTCGGGTTGACGATCTTCATGACCTGGCCCATGGCGCGCGGACCCTCCGCACCGGCCGCCTTCGCCTCCTCGACGGCCTGGACGACGATCTGCTTCAGCTCCTCGTCGGAGAGCTGCTTGGGCAGGTACTCGGCGAGGATCTCGCCCTCGGCCTTCTCCCGCTCGGCCGACTCGGCCCGACCACCCTGAGCGAAGGCGTCCGCGGCCTCGCGGCGCTTCTTCGCCTCCTTGGTGATCACCTTGAGGACCTCGTCGTCGGAGAGCTCGCGCTTCTCCTTACCCGCGACCTCCTCCTTGGTGATCGCGGCGAGCGTCAGCCGGAGCGTCGAGGAGCGGAGCTCGTCGCGCTCCTTGATCGCGGCGTTGAGGTCTTCCTGCAGCTTCGACTTGAGCGTGGTCATGCCGTCGATTGTCGCAGGTGTGATGCGGGAGGCGCGCCTTGATTTCGCCGGTGTGCGCGGAAGGGGACGGTTCGGGAGGGCGGGCCCGGAGTCGGTTGTCCACAGGCAGAGTTGGCGAGCGGCGGCGTCGCGGCACGGTTGTCCACAGGCTGCGCGATGCCGCGCCGGGGTCTGACACGATGGACGCATGCGAGCGCGTTACGGAGTACCTCTGGGGATCGCGGCGGCCGGTGCCGCCGGTGTGTTGTACGCGGCGGGTTTCGAGGCCCGTTCGTTCCGGCTGCGGCGGGTGACGGTGCCGGTGCTGCCACCGGGCATGCGGCCGCTGCGCATACTCCAGGTCTCCGACATCCACATGGTGAGCGGGCAGCGCAAGAAGCAGCGCTGGCTGCGTTCCCTGGCCGGGCTGCGCCCCGACTTCGTGATCAACACCGGGGACAACCTGTCGGACACCGAGGGCGTCCCGGAGGTGCTGGACGCGCTGGGCCCGCTGATGGAGTTCCCGGGGGCGTACGTCTTCGGGTCGAACGACTACTACGGCCCCAAGCTGCGCAACCCCGCGCGGTACCTGATGGAGAAGGCGCAGGGCCGCCACGGCCTGAACGGCAACAAGCCGGTGGTCGGTGCGATCCACAACCCGTGGGAGGACCTGCGGGACGGCTTCGACGGCGCCGGCTGGCTCAACCTCACGAACACACGGGGCACGCTGAAGATCGAGGGCATGTCGGTCGAGCTCACCGGCCTGGACGACCCGCACATCAAGCGGGACCGCTACGACCGGGTCGCCGGCGGCCCGTCCGAGTCGGCCGACCTCTCCCTCGGTGTCGTCCACGCACCGTATCTGCGGTCGCTGGACGCGTTCACCGCCGACGGCTACCCCTTGATCCTGGCCGGCCACACCCACGGCGGCCAGCTGTGCATCCCCTTCTACGGTGCGCTGGTCACCAACTGCGACCTCGACACGGACCGAGTCAAGGGCCTCTCCACGCACACGGTCGGCGACCACACGGCCTACATGCACGTCTCAGCAGGCTGCGGCACCAACCGCTACACCCCCGTCCGCTTCGCCTGCCCACCGGAGGCGTCACTGCTGACGCTGGTGGAGAGGGATCGGTAGGGGCGCGGCGCGCGGAAGGGACGGGGGCCGACGGGGCCGGTGGGCCGCGGCGAGGCGCAAGACGAGCGGGTGGACTGGACCGGGGCGTGGCGGAGAGCCGGTGAACTGAACGGAGGGTGATCGCCGCCGGTCACAACGCGAGCGGGCGCTGCCTGACCGAACTGCCTGGCCGAACTGCCTGGCCGAACGAAAGACCACTGCCAGTGGACGGATCGCCCGAACGGCCCGCCCGAATCGCCCGGTATGTCGGCGCAGCCTAGCGTGAGCGCATGACCGCACCGATACCCAGGGACATCCCAGACCTGCCCGCGATCTCGGGCATCCCCGCACCGGTGACGTCCGTCGTGCCCGCGACGGCGGTGGTGGCACCGACCCGACGGAAGCCGACAGCTGTCTTCCGCGCCGTGGTGGCACTGGCAGCGGCGGTGACTGTGATGATCGAGATGGTCGCGGGCAGCCCCTTGCGCGTCCTCAGCCATTTCTCGGTCCAGAGCACGGTGCTGGTGGCGCTGGTCTTCGCCGCGTCGTCCCGCCGCGCCTGGGCGGCCCAGCGCCCGCTGCCGCCCGTGGTGACGGGTGGCACGGTCCTGTATGCCGTGGTCGCGGCGCTGGTGTACCACCTGGTCCTGATGACGGACGCGACGGCATTCTCGATGACGGTGACATCGACGGGGGCGCCGGTGACGCCGACGAGCTGGCACGCCTTGACGAACCTCGGGTTCCACACGGTGATCCCCGCGGCAGTGGTGGCGGACTGGCTCTTCCTGACCCGCCCGGCGGCCCTGCGGCTGGGCCACACCGTGGTCTGGACGCTCTACCCGATGGCGTTCCTGGCGTTCACGCTGGGCCGGGCCGCCCTGCTGACCCCCGACTGGCCGGCGCCGTACCTCTACCCGTTCCTGGACGTCGACCGCCACGGCTACAAGAGCGTGCTCGGCAACGCCCTGCTCCTGGGCCTCGCCCTCTACGCCCTCGCCCTGGCACTGGTCGCCCTCGACCGCCTCCGCCCCGACCTCGTCCGCCCCCGCCGAGGCCGCCCGCGCAGCCATGACCGCCGCCCCGAAAACCGGATTTCGTCTCCAGCCCCCGGTGGGCTAAAGTAAACGACGTCGCCGCGACAAGCAGCGACAATCGGGGTGTAGCGCAGCTTGGCAGCGCGCTTCGTTCGGGACGAAGAGGTCGTGGGTTCAAATCCCGCCACCCCGACAGTGAAGTACCAGGTCAGAGGGCCCTTACCGACTCGGTAAGGGCCCTCTGGCGTTGCTGCGTGTCTAACTGCGTGACTATCGATTCTAGAGTGCCTGCTGAGTGACTACGGCTGCTGCCGCGCGGCTCCGAAGATGCCGTCCATGACCACGGCTCCAGTCTGGATCACGGGCCGGATCTGCTTACGGTAGACCTCCTCGGTGACGGCGGTACCTGAGTGCCCGACGAGCCGCGAGATCTCCTCCAGCGGGACGCCCCGGTCGGAGAGCAGTGACACGAAGCTGTGCCTTGTGTCCGCAGAGGGCGTGTGCGGTCGGGTGCGTGTTGCCATTGAGCAGGTCCGCTGCCGGCGCCGCGTTCGCGACGATGACAGCGGCTCGTGTTGCATTCCGGACCCGCTGATGTGACGCAGATCACCGCAAGGGTCTTGATGGCGGAAGGTGAGGCCGAGTGCGTCCGCTGTGGCAGGGTCGGGGCCATGCCTTTTGATCACAACGATCACTATCACCGTCTGCTGTTGCGCCAGGTGCCGCGGAACTGCGGTGCGGCACTGGATGTGGGGTGCGGGACCGGCCAGTTCGCGCGTCGGCTCGCTCATCTGGGCATAGAGGTCGATGCGATCGATCCGTCGGAGGAGGTCATCGCGGAGGCTCGCGCGCTGTCCGGTCGGATGACCGGTGACCGGAGTCCGCGCTTCCAGCACGCGGACGTGACTGAAGTCGAACTTCCCAAGGCGCACTACGACTTCATCTCGTGCCTCGCCAGCATTCACCACATGCCGTTCGACACCGTCGCCGCATTGCGTGACGCGCTTGCGCCCGGCGGGGTTCTCGTGATCTTGGGGTGCTATCCGGAGAAGACCCGGCTCGACTGGGCTTGGAGCCTGGCAGCTGTGCCCGTCAACGCCGTCGCCAGGCTGGCTGCCGCGGTGAGGGACAAACTCCGCTCTGTCTCTGCTGCGACTCGTCGGGAAGGGGTGAAGGCGCCGGTGAGACAGCCGGCCATGCCCCTGGCCGAGATCCGCCGGGAAGCCGCGGTGCTGCTGCCCGGATGCAACATCCGCAGGCTCCTCTTCTGGCGCTATCTGCTCGTCTTTCGCAACCACGGCTGACGGGACCACGTGGTGTTTCCCCTCTGCTCCGCCCCGCATCAACTGCAGGTCCCGATCACCGTGGTTCGCGGAGTGGGAAGGCGGCTGACTCGGTTTGTCCCTGCAGCGGCTTGACGGAGCCGAACGATCTCCTCGTGCTGTGCGGCCAGCCGGGCCAGGGCCTGGCTGCGGAAGTCGCTGAGCTCTTCGACTGTCTCTTCCGACCGGGCCAGCCGTTCCCGGAGCTTGGTGTTCTCTGCCTTCAGCCGGGTGATCTGGGCTTCGCGAGGATCGGGGATCTCGCCGGTCTCGCGCATGGCGTCCAGACGTCGCTCGAACTCGACGCGGAGGTGTGCGTAGGGGCGGGTGCCGTAGAAGGCCGTGCGGTCGACGCCCGCTTCGCGGGCGAGGGTCTTGACGTCGCACTTTCCGCCGGGTGGGATCTCGCCGCGCAGGAGACGGTCCATGGCGGCGCGGATGCGGTTCTCGTTCTCGGTCCGCTGGGTTCCAGAGATTCTCATGCGGACTCCTCGTGGGCGATGGTGCTGGCGGCGTCGAGGAGGGCGGCCTGCTCCGCTTCGTCGAGGTCGGTCGCGGCACACTCGCTCAGCCGGGTGCGCGAGTCGAGCAGGCTGCGCAGTGCCTCCTCGGGGCTCAACGAGGGCCATGTCCGCTCGACGACAGCCGTGACCTGCCGGTTGCGCTCCAGGTCGCGGCGTACGGTCCGGTCCCGGCTGCGGCGCGGAGCGATCCGTACGAGCTCGCTCAGGAGCCGGTCGACCAGCAGGGTGCGGAAGCGGTCCCTGCGCGCCCGGTACGCTCCGGCACCCTCGCGGGCGTCCTGGAGGAGGCCGAGCACCTCAGAGCGCGGGAGCCGGAGGGCCAGGCTGCCCACGGTGACGACGAAGGCCGCCTCGTCCTGGGCATGCGAGGGAGCGGATACGAGGGAGTCCAGGGCTTCCGGTCGGCACTCGCTCTCCACCCGTCGCCGCAGGACGGCCGCCATCCGTTCGTCGGACTTCACCAGCCGCGCGGCGACGGTGTCGGTGCCGCGGATCTCTCCTTCCCACAGCCGGGCCGACTGGACCGCGTTGACGTTGCGGGTGCCGAGGGTGGGCAGGACTCGGCCCACGTAGTCGAGGAAGTTCTGGTGCGGTCCGACGACCAGGATGTCCTGGGCGCGGAAGTGGTCGTTGTTGACGAGCCAGGTCACGCGGTGGAGGCCGACCGCGGACTTACCCGTTCCGGGTCCGCCCTGGATGACGAGGATGTCCGCGGGTGAGCCGGTGACCAGGGCCATCTGGTCGCGTCGGATCGTCTCGACGATGTCCCGCATCCGGCCGCTGCGTGACCTGCGCAGCTCCTGAAGCAGGAAGTCGTCGACCGGTTGGGGCTTCCTCCGCTGCCTGCGGGCGACGTCACGTGGCGACGGAGCGGGCCGGGGCGGTACGGACTGCTCCTCGCCGGTCCGGTCGTCGTCTGCCACGTCCGGTGCTGTGGGGCCGCGCGGGGCGGCTTCCGGTGCGGCGGTGCCCACGGCGGTCGTTTCCGGTACGGGCGTCTCATGCTCGGGCGCCGGCGCCTCGGCCCGTGACTCACCGGTCTGCGGTGCTCGGGCTCGCGTGATCTCGTCGCGGTAGTCCTCGACCGTGCGCTCGACGCAGCGCAGTTGCCGCCGCAGCAGCACCTCGCCGGGTGTTTCCGGCAGTGCGTTGTGCCAGCGTACGGCGATCGGGGTCGTCCAGTTGACGACCACCTGGTCCCGGTTCTCGGGGTCGAACACGGGGCGACGTCCGACGTAGAACGTCTCCGGCTCCTCGTCGCCCGGGTCCTGGACGTCGACCCGGCTGATGACCAGGGCCTCTCCCCCGAGACCGGCGTAACTCTCCGCCGTCTCTTCCGCGCCTTTGCGGGCGGCGATGCTGTCCTTGCCGCTCGCGCAGGCCGTCGCCGCCGTCTGTCCGGTCAGTTCCGCGAGCCGTGCCTCGTAGCAGTCGTAGGCGCGGTCGACGGCCTTCTGTTCCACGGCGATGGCCGCGGCTCGTGATGTCGTACTCACGTGTGTTCCCCTCCCGCAGCGCTGCGCGCGCTGTCGCGGGCCAAGGCCCGCCTCCCCTGGTACAGAAGTAGCAGAGAACGGTGCTCGGACCGCCTCAAACGGACCACAAGGTGACCACCGAGACCACTTCGGTGCGCCAGGCGCGTACCTGGTCCTCGGTCGGTCCGATCTCGTACTGGTGGTAGTGGCAGCCCAGGCAGAGCCGGCACCACACGGCCTTGGCGCGGCGGGCCGTCTCCGGCTCGGCGCAGCCGCGCAGCCAGAGGAACGCGGCCCGCTTGGTGCCCGAGCGGATGGCGCGCGGAGCGTTGCGGGCGGCGAGGTGGTCGGCGACCGCGTTCTCCAGCGCGGCCCGCAGGGCGAAGGCGGCACCGCGGTTCCTGCTCACCGCCGTGGCGGCGAGCACGGTGGGCGGAGCGGCTTCGACCCTGGCGACGGGGGCCGGGAAGGTCCCGGCCCCGGCTCCGAGGAGCAGGTCGGCGGCGTCGATCAGCTGACGGGTCGTCGTGTTCACCGGGTGTTCTCCTCCGGCTTGCGCACGGTCTGGGCGACGGCTTCGACGTCCCTCACGAAGCGAAGGGGGTCGGGCATCGTGGTGCCGGACGGGTGCGCGCCCTCCTGGCACTGCCGGACGAGGCTCACCGCCTCGGATCCGCACCGCCTGCGCAGCTCGCCGTAGATGTCCGCCACCCCTTTCGACGCGTCGCCGAAGAGCCCCAGGGCAGCGATGTCCAGGAGCGTGACGGCGGCCGCGACGGTCTTCTCGGCCTCGGGCTCGGTCAGTCCGGCGCGGTGCAGCCGCAGCCAGGCGGCCTCGGAGAAGGCCCGCTCCAGGACGGTGCGGCACAGGCTGGGCAGTACGTGGGTCATGACGACCGGCGGAAGGTCCGGCGTGCGGGCGAGGGCGCGCGCGTCGGCGAGCGCCTGGCCGATCGGATCGGTCACCCGGTGCACGGTCACCGCCGACCGCGCCTCCCGTTCGACCTCCAGGACCGTGACCGGGAACTCCTGGTGGGTGAAGGCCCGCTGGAGCCGCGTGTCGTGGGTGAAGACCACGACCTGACGGGTCTCTCCGAGGTCGTGGAGGACCTTCGCGAGGCCGTGCACCTTCGCGGGGTCCATGGACTGTACGGGGTCGTCGATGACGACGAACCCGAACGGGCTGTCGGGTGCGGCGGCGCGCGGCAGGAAGAGCGAGAGCGCGAGGGAGTGCAGTTCGCCCTGGCTCATGACGCCGAGGGCCGCCGCCTCCGTACCGTCCACCGACACGTCCATCGCGAGCTTGCGCACGGCCGACCTGCTCGCCCTGCTCTGGGGGCTGGTTGTGCTCGGGGTGTTCCGTCATGGTGCTCTCCGCCCTTCCGTGGTCTGTTCCGACGGCTCTGCTGAGCCCGGGTTGACGAGACAGACGTTAGGAACGGAAGGGAGTTGCAGACCATGAATATGGCGATGACCAGGGTTATCAGAATTCCTTATCCGAAAGATAGTTGGCTGCTCAGGCTCAGCTCCGCCCACACCGTCTTGCCCACCGGGCGGCGAGGCGCCGACCCCCAGCGCACGGCCAGCGCGTCCACCAGGAGCAGCCCCCGGCCGGACTCCTCCTCGGGAGACGACGAAGGCGCAGTCGTGGGCAGCCGCTTCGCGGAGGCGGCGTCAGCGACCTCGACACGCAGCAGGCCCGCAGCCCGATCGAGGGCAAGTCGGAGGCCGAACTCCCGGCCGGGCACCCGACCGTGCTGTAAGGCGTTCGCCGCGAGTTCGCCGACGACGAGGGCGACCGTGCAGGACACGTCCGACGCCGGCGGGTAGCCCCGTTCCTCCAGCCACCGGACGGCGTGCCGCCGGGCGAGCTGCGCAGCTCGCGGAGAGGAGGGGAAATGCGCGACGAGCGGTTGGAGTTCACGCTCGCCACCGCCGAGCACCACAGCTTCCGCAGGCGGTGCCGCACTGCGTCGCGGCTTGTCTCCCGGGGTGGCGGTTTCTGTCAGCACGGCCGTTCGTCCCTTTCATTCATGTCGAGGCGTTCCGCGACGCATACGAATCGTCACGTTCCGTACTCAAGGGTCGACCGATCGCCCTACGCTCGACAGGTGACGCCGCCTTACTTTTCAGGCCGTAAGGAACGGAAGTGATGCCTTGGCCAACGGAACTGACCCCAGCGCGTCGATGGCGGCCCTGTTCGGTGCCCGGGTGCGCAGGCTCCGGACGACGGCGGGGCTGACGCAGGCTGAGCTGGGCGATCTGGCACATGTGGTGAGCACGCGGATCACCCAGATCGAGCGGGCGTCCGGAGCGAAGCCGACGCTGGAGCTGGCGCGTGCGCTGGACGCGGCGCTCGGCGCGGACGACCTGCTGGTTGAGTTGTGGCCGTACGTGTACCGGGAGGCGTTTCCGGACTGGTCGCGGAAGTTCATGGAGTACTCGGAGCGGGCGGTTGCCATCCGCGAGTACGCGGCTCATGTGGTGCCGGGCCTGCTGCAGACGGAGGACTACGCGCGTGCGGTGCTGAGAGTCGGTCGGACGCTCGGCAGCGAAGAGCAGTTGGAAGAGCGGGTCGCCCTTCGGATGGGACGGCAGGAGCGGCTGGGCACGCCCGGTCGGCCCGAGCTGTGGGTGGTGCTCGACGAGGCGGTGCTCCGGCGTCCCGTTGGTGGTCATGCGGTGATGCGTGAGCAGTTGGAGCGGCTGCTCAGGACCAGGGTGGAACCTCACATCACTGTGCAGGCACTGCCGTTCGACCAGGGCGAGCACGATGTCATGGGCGGTTCGCTCACGGTGCTCACCATGCCGGACGGCTCGGAAATCGCCTACACCGAGGGCGCGCACTACGGCCAACTCATCGAGGAGCCAGACCAGGTCAGGAGTTTCGCGCTGGCTTACGATCGGCTGCGGGCGGCAGCTTTGCCCCCGCTCATGTCGCTCGACATGATCCGATCCGTGATGGAGGACAACCACCGTGGAGCGAAGGTCCCGTCCCGATCTGAACGGCGCCGCCTGGCGCAAGAGCAGCTACAGCAATCAGGAAGGCGGCAACTGCGTGGAGGTGGCCGACGGGTTCCGAGGGGTCGTCGTCCCGGTCCGTGACAGCAAGGCCCCGCAGGGTCCGGCGCTGTGCTTCGAAGCCGCTGCCTGGGCTGCCTTCATAGACGAGTTGAAGGCCGGGCACCACCGTCTCTGAGGTGGCCGGGCCCTGGCCGCCGTCCGCATTGCGGGTTCACCGGGCCCTTGTTCGCGAGGGTCCGGCGGGCCGCTGACCTCCTGAAAGAACCGGGGAAAGAACTACCCGCCCACCCACCCTCCCCGCGCCGGAGGGCGTGCGTCACCCGTGCGAGTGACCGGCTTGCAGGCGCGGGACACAGACCGTTACGTTCGCCGCGACAACCTCACACAGACGACGGCCCCCGGCCGGGACGGCAATCCCGATCGAGGGCCTGACCGATCAGGAAGTGAACGCCTTCCCGATGGCTGACCCGCAGTCTAACGCGCCCCTGCGCGCCGACGCCGGAGCTCCGACCTCCGGCGTGATCCATGTACGCACCCGGCTGACGGCCGACTTCACGGTGCTCTCCAACGCCCTCGCCCAGCGACGCGGCAGCGCGGTCACGGTCGGCGTCGCGGCGTACATCTCCTCCCTCCCCGACGGCTCCCCCGTGAGCATCGCCGCCCTCTGCGAGCACTTCAGCGAGGGCGAGATCCTCATCTCGCGTGCGCTCAGGGAGCTCGAAGCGGCCGGATACCTGGAACGCCGCCGCGAACGAACGCCCACCGGGCAGGTCCGTACCCGGACGTACTTCTACGACGTGCCCGGCGGCCACGGCCCGGACGCCCCGCCCGAGCCGCCGAAACCGCGCCGACCCCGGCCTGCCGTCCAGGAGCCCGCGCCCCGACGGGAACCGGTGCCCGCTCCCACTCCTGAGGAGCCCGGCGGCCCGGCGCCCGCGCTTGCCGACGCGAACCCCAAGGCGGTGGCCGTACTGACCACCCTGCGCCGGGTCGACCCCCGCCTCGTCCTGTCCGCGCAGGAGGCCACCCGCCTGGCGCCGGCCGTCGCCGAGTGGCTGGCGGCCGGTGTCGGACCACGGGAGATCACCGAGCTACTGACCGCACGGCTCCCCGACCGCTTCCGGGCCCGACCGGCCAGCGTCCTCGCCTTCCGCCTCCGGGAGACTCCGCTGCCCGTGCCACCCCCGGCACCGCTGCCCGAGCCGGGCGAGCGCCCAGCCGTGTTGCCGTTCCAGACCTGCGACGGCTGCGAGCGCGCCTTCCGCGCTCCGGAGCCCGGACACTGCCGGAGCTGCCGTGACCGTCTTGGCGAGGAACACCTGCGTGCGGCCGGCTGAGCTGGTGGGCGGGTGTCCGGTCCGCTCCTGGGTGGCAGGCTTGATGTGCGACGATGCGAAACCGGGTACCGAGCAAGACGGCAGGAGGAGGTGGGTCATGGTCGACAGGTTCCGGGACGGACTTCTGACTCCCACGGAAACAGCCTCCTACCTGCAGATTCCGCAGTCGACGCTCCATTCGTGGCTGAAGGGCAGGGCTGCCGGGGCGCCCCTGGTCCACCAGGTCGAGCCGCCGCGCAAGGGGCAGCCCTCGGTGCCGTTCATCGCGGTGGCCGAGGCGCACGTCCTCCGTTCCCTGCGATCCCTGGGGCTCCGGATGAGCGAGATCAAGGAAGCCGCCGCTGCCGTACGGGATGCCTTCGCCACCCCGTACGGCCTCGTGTCGAAGCGGATCGCGACGGACGGCGTGGACATCTTCATCGAGCACGGCCTCGGCGATCTCCGCAGGGCCCGGGACGGTCAGGCGCCCATCCACGAAGTGGTCTCCGACTACCTCCGCTACCTGAACTGGGAGCCCGACGACGATTTCCCCTCCAGTCTGCGGCTCAGGCAGTACCCGGACTCCGTACCCGTCGTGATCGACCCGAGGTTCGGTCACGGGAGGCCCGTCGTGGCCGCCAACCGTGTCGCGGTCAACGCCATCACCGATCTCTGGGAGGCCGGGGAGAGCGTCGAGGACATCGCGTACGACTTCGACATGACGCCCGAGCAGGTGGACGAGCTGTGCCGGGCAGTGGTGCGCCTTGCCGCCTGAGTTCTTCCTCGACCGCAATCTCGGACGTCGTGTCGCGGAAGGGCTGAGGGCGTGCGGCTGGACCGTTCACCGCATCGGTGACGTCTTTCCCGACGACGGACAGGATGTCGCCGATGAGGAGTGGATCGCTTACGGTCTCGACCAGTCATGGGTGCCGCTCTCGAAGGACGGCCGGATCAAGAGCCGAGATCTGGAGATCCGACCGGTCCTGGAGCGTGAGACGGTGCTCTTTTACCTCGACAATCAGCAGCTGCGCAGTGTCGAGATGGTCGAACGGCTCGGCGCTCACCGTGAGGCGATCCATCGCGCGGTTGGCAGGGGCGGTCCCGCCGCCTACGCGGTACGACGCGACCGCGTGGAGCGCACCTGGCCGCCCTGACCGATTCGGCGGACGGCACGGACTCGGACCACCCAGTGGCTTCCCGTCCAGGATCATTTCCCGCCATGCCCCACCAACGGACGAATACGCCGCGTAGCCTCGCGGACATGGAGGGACCCGCACCCGGCGCACCACCGGACGCCGCGCCACCGGACACCGGTGACGACGAGACGCGCAGGCGGCTGGACGTGTACAAGTACCTCGGCGCGCCCGAGCGGCTGGAGCATCTCGCGATCATGCGGGTCTTCTGCGGGACGCTGCTGGCGGACCTGGCCGTCCCGGACGTCATGGCGAAGCTGCGCCAGGCCGGTGGCCCGGCTGCCGGTCTCGACGCCGACACCCTCACGGTCCGGCTGGAGCAGCTGGTGCAGTGGGGCAATCTGCTGCGCAGCAGCCACACGGTGAAGGCGTCCAGCATCAGCGAGTACCAGCGTTCCCGCTCGCGCTACCAGCTGTCCAAGGCGGGCGAGCGGGTCCAGCGGGACGTCGACGGGGTGCTGGCCGAGGCCGACGCCGCCCGGGAGGTGAGCGGCGAGCTGCTGGCGCTGGTCGAACGCGGTCTGAAGGAACTGGCCGAGCGCGTGACCGCGCCGGGCGGCATCGAGCCGCAGGACGGGCTGGAGCGGGTCAGCACGCTGTTCGTGCAGTTCACCGAGTTCGCGGACTCCGTACGGGACTTCTACGCCTACCTCGGCCAGGTGCTGGCCCGGTACGACCTGGACAGCACCGAGTACCAGGGGTTCAAGGAACTGCTGCTGGACTACGTCGAGGCGATCACGGAGGACGTGTCCTTTCGCGCGCCCCGGATCTCGGCGGCACTGGACACGCTGTGGCCGCACCTTCCGGCCCTGCTCTCCCAGCTGGACGCGCACGCCCAGGGTCTCACCGGGCTGTCGGCGGAAGGCGACGGCCGCCCGGAGACCCGGGTCCAGCGCAGTCGGGGGCGCGAGCAGGCCGACTGGGAGGGGCTGCGCGGCTGGTTCAAGGACACCGACGGTCAGGGAAGCCAGGTCGACCAACTGCGGGACGCCACCCTGCGCGCGTTGCAGTCGCTGCTCGCCAACGCCAAGCGGATGCTGCGTTCGGCCACCGGGGAGATGTCCCGGCGCAGGGACCTGCTGCGACTGGCCCGGTGGTTCGACGAGGCGGCGCCGCAGGACGCACACGACATCGCCGTCGCCGCCTTCGGGCTGTACGGCGCCCGCCACTTAGGCGTCCCGCCGGCCACCGACGAGGTGGTACCGGCCCACACGAGCTGGTGGACCGGCCCGGTGGTCGAGGTCCCGGTGGCGCTGCGCGAGAGGGGCAGCCGCGCACAGCGGGGCCGGGCTTCCTCGGTGGAGGACCACTCCGCCCAGAAGCGACGGCTGCGGGAGGCCGCCCGTGAGCGGGCGGCGGCCAGGACGGCGGCAGCGGACGAACTGCGTAGTGCCTCCGGTCGCTTCGCCGACGTACGGCTCACGTCGTCGGCACTGGGGCTGCTTCTCGAACTGCTGGCCACGGCGCTCGGGAACGCGCAGCTCAGGAGGCCGCACGGCGGCACGGAACACCGGGATGCGGACGGAAACGGTGCGGCACAGGGGTTCGGTCTGGAGGCGGCGCAGAGCGAGGACGCCGAACTGGGCATCCGGCTCACCGTGCGACGAACGGCGGGCGCACGCACGGTCCTGCACTCGACCGACGGCGACCTGTTGTTGGACGACCTGGAGCTTGAGATCGGCAGGACCTCCGCCGCGGCCGACGGCCCTGCCGAGGTGAGCGTGTCATGACACTCCCCTCGACCCACGACGTCGCCCTCGCCGCCGAGCGCCGGACCGCCGCCCGGCTGCTGCTCGCCCACCCGCTGGTCACGTCGGACGGACCCCACGCCGACCTCTTCCCGCTGATCCGCAGGCACGCCGACTGGCTGGGCAAGCGGTTCCAGCAGGTGCTCGGCTATCGGCTCCTGGTCGACAGCTCCTACGCCCGGCTGTTCAAGGCCGGTCTGGGCGCCGGTACGGGGCACCGGCTCGCACGGTCCACCGGCACACCCTTCACCCCGCACACGTACGCCTGCCTCGCGCTGGCCCTGTCCGTGCTCGTGACCGCGCCCGAGCAGATGCTGCTGTCGCAGTTGGTCGCCGACGTCAGGGCCGCGGCGGCCGATGCCGGGATCGAGCTGGAGGGGACGCAACGGGCGGCCGGGAAACGGACCCTGGTCGCGGCTCTGCGCCAACTGGTCGAGTGGGGTGTCCTCATCGAGACCGAGGGCCATGTGACCGCGCTCGCGCAGGAGGCGGGCGGAGAGGCCCTGATCACGGTGGACCGGGAGCTGGCCCGCGTGGTCGTGGCCGGGCCGCTCGCCCAGTCGCGGGACGGTGCCGACCTGGTCCGGCGGGCAGCGGACCCGGGCTTCGGCGGGCCTCGCACCTACGTGCGGCGCATGCTCGTCGAGACTCCTGTCGTCCTTCTCGACGAACTGACCGACGCCGAACGCGACTGGCTGCGCACCCGGCAGCGCCGGGAAGCCCAGGCGTTCTCCGAACTCCTGGGCCTGGAGACGGAGATCCGCGCCGAGGGGGTGGCGCTGGTGGACCCCGAGGAAGAGCTGACGGACCTGCACCTGCCGGGCACCGGTACCGTCGCGCAGGCCGCGCTGCTGCTGGTGGAACGGCTCGTGGAGCGGCTCCGGCCGCAGGAGCCGGGGCATCCGGCCACCGGAGGGTCTCTCGTCATCGGAGTGGCGGTCCCGGACGGTCTGGTGGATGAGCTGCTGGCAGAGCTGGTGGCCGAGTACGGGCAGCGCAGCAACTGGCAGCGCGGCTATCTGGAGGACCCGCCCGCCCTGAAGGAGGCCGTACTGGACCTCCTGGCCCGCATGCGGTTGATGGCCCCCGCCGGTCCGCTGCGCGCCGAGGGGGAAGGACTGCCGGAGGGGTACGTCGCCCAGGCTCCGGAAGGACGCCTGGTGACCGATGTCCGCGGGGCGCGGCCGACCGGGGGCGGCTGGGTGCTGCTCGCCGCGGCGGCACGCTACGCCACCCACGTCACCGTGCGCCCAGCCCCGACGGCCAGCCGAAGCGCCGCCACACAGCAGGAGTTGCCGCTATGACCACCGAACCGCGCGGCCTCGTCCCGCTGCCGCGCTCCGGCCCCGAGACGACAGCCGGTACCCGGTTCCGGCTGCACCGCGCCGGCATCCAGAACGTCTGGCAGTACGACGAGCAGGAGTTCGCCTTCGGCGAGGGGCGGCTTCTGCTGCGCGGCAAGAACGGCGCGGGGAAGTCCAAGGCGCTGGAGATGCTGCTGCCCTACCTGCTGGACGGCGACTCCCGGGCCCTGGACGCCACGGGCACCGGCCGGACCACCCTCGCCTGGCTGATGCTCGACGGGTTCGAGCAGACCAACCGCCTCGGCTACCTGTGGGTGGAGTTCCGGGCCATGGCCGACGGGGGCGCCCACCACTTTCTGACGCTCGGTGTCGCCATCCGCGCCTCGAAGTCGACGCAGAAGGCGCTGCCGACCTTCTTCGTCACCCCGCTGCGCATCGGTGAGGATCTCCAACTGGTCGAAGCGGGGCAGCCCCTGGCGGTCGACCGGCTCAAGGAGATCGTCGGCCCCGACAACACCACGGACCGTGCCGTCCTCCATCGCACGCGCGTGGCCCGGGAGCTGTTCGGCATCACGGACGCGACGCACTACCGCAACCTCACCCAGCTCCTCCACCGGCTCCGGCGCCCCACGGTCGGGGACCGCATCGAGCACGGGGGCCTGGCCTCCCTGCTGAGCGAGACCCTGCCGGGGCTCGACGAGGACGTGGTCGAGAAGGTGGCACGCAACCTCCACGACCTGGACGCCGTACGGGACGAACTGGGCCGTCTGGAGCGTACGGACACGGCGCTGCGGACGTTCCTCGTCAGCTACCGCGACTACCTGGCGGGGGTTCTGCACACATCCGCGCAGCGGGTCGGCCAGGAGCTGGACGTCCTCGCACAGCGACGCCGGACTGCCGGTGACGCCGCACAGCGGACCAGCGACCTGCGGATGCGAGAGGAGGAGTCGGAGGCCCGGCTGGAGACCCTGCAAGAGGAAGAAGAGGCCGCCCGGACCGACCTCGCCGCCCTGCACGCCAGTCACGCCTACCGCAGCCTGCGCGAACTCGCCGAACGTCGCGGCACCGTGGAGGCCCTGCACACCGCGGCTGTGGCCGCCTTCACGACCCTGCGCAACGCACACGACGCGGAGGAGAACGCGGCGGAGCGACTGGCCGAGGGCATCGAGCACCTCGGCAGCAGGCTGGCCGAGCTGAGAACCGAGCACCGGGAACTGCTGGCCCAAGCTGAGAAGGCCGGGCTCCCCACCGGCCATCTCGGCGAGGCGGTGGCCCTGCCGCGCACGGTCCGGTCCCGGGGCAGCGAAGCTGAGCTGATCGCCCCGGGCGGCGAGACGCGGATCGTACGGCACCGGCCGGTGGTCCACGTCGACACGACCGCGGCGCAGGAAGGGCTGCGGATCTGGAAGGGACAGCTGGAGGACGCCGAGACGGTGGTGAAACACCGGACGCGGATGGTCCAGGAGGTGACCCGCCTCTCCGCTCGGGCCGACGAGGCACGGGCCAGAGCGGGACAGGCCGACACCGAGCGGGAACGGCTGGAAGGCGAGGCGGAAGAGGCCGCCGCCCGTCTTGAGGGCAGTCGCGAGAAGGTCGCCGCGGAGAGCGGCGGCTACGCCCGCGCGGTCGCCGAGTGGGTGGCACGCACCCGGGCCGCGGCGGGCCCCGGCTGTCCGCCCCTGGACGCCGTCCTCGCCACGGTCGGCTGTGAGAGCTCCGCCGAAGCGCCGTTCGCGGACCGTACCCTGCCGCCCGATGTCGACAGCCAGACGCGGCAGGCCGCTCACACCGCCCTGGAACCGTACGGCGAGGAACTCACCGGGCGCCGTGACGCCCTGGCGCTCGACGTCGGACGACTCAGCGAGGAGATCGAGCGCCTGTCGAAGGAGAAGCAGGGCTGGGAGCGACGTACCGACCCCGAGCCGCCGGTCCCGCACCACCGCGACGCCGAGCGGAGTCCGGGCAGCGGAGCGCCCTTCTACCGGCTGGTGGACTTCGCGGAGAACCTGACCTCCGCCGACCGGGCCGGTCTGGAGGCGGCGCTGGAGGCGAGCGGCATCCTCGACGCGTGGGTCAGCGCGGACGGTGCCCTCCTCGATTCCCGCACCCGGGACACCCTGCTCCAACCCGGTGCCGTGCCACCGGAGGGGCCGACGCTCGCCTCGGCCCTGTGCCCGGCCCCGCAGCAGAACTGTGGCGTCACGTCCGAACAGGTGGAACGCCTGCTGGCCGCCATCGCGCTCACACCGGCCGACGAGGCCACCGGTACCGACGCGGTGCACTACGACGGAAGCTGGCGCGTGGGCGTTCTGCGCGGCCGTCACCACAAGAGCGTCGCCGAGTACGTGGGCGCCGCCATACGCGCCGAGACCCGGCGGCGCATCCTCGCCGAGCTGGAGGACCGGCTCACGCGGACGGAACAGCGTCTGGCCGCCGCCCGCGACGAGCTCGCCGAGGCCGACTCCAGGCGCAGGGCCCTCACACTCGCGGAACGGGACTTCCCGCGGGCCCGGCTGCTCGCCGACGCCTGGAGCCGTGCCGAATCAGCCGAACGGACTCTGCGGGACCTGACCACCAAGGCGACCCGCGCGGCACGACTGGCCGAGGAAGCCCGCGCTCACGCCGTATCGGCACGCGCCGAGGCCGAGGCCACCGCGACCGCCCACGACCTGCCGGCCAACACCGCCGCCCTGGACCGGGTACGGACCGCGCTGGCAGCCCTGCTCACCGGCATCGGCCGACTGCGCAGAGCGGTCGGCGGCACGGCCGAGCGGCTCTCCGGGAGCACGGCCGACGACGAGCGGTACGACCGCGCCCGGCAGGACCGCACGGACGCGGAGGACGACCACCGGGTACGCCTCACCGAACTGCGCGCCGCCCAACAGGACCTGCGCACCCGTGAGGAGGCCATCGGGTCGTCCGAAGAGGAGATCCTCGCCCGCGAGCAGGCAGCCAGGCAGCGCGTCGCGGACGCCGGCCGCGCCCTTCCGGCGGCGCAACGGACCCGCGACGAACTCCGCGAGCTGCGCGTACGCGCGGAAGAGGAGGAGAAACGCCTGCGCGAGGACCTGGCCGGCCAGGAGACGGCGGTCATCACCACCGGCGGAGCGCTGCGCGCCGCCCTGGACCGTCCGGAGGTGACGAGCGGCGCGGGACTGGACCGGTCCGCACTGGCCGAGCTCGTGGCGGACGATCCCGGCTCGGACGTCCGCAGCCGCCTGCGAGCACTCCGGTCACTGGCAGACGCCGTGACACGCGTCCTGCCCCACCCGAGGGACGTGGTGTCGGACAGCACCCTGCTCAACCGGCACACGGAGCTGCACGACCAGTTGGCCGGCGGGTTCGACGCCCAACTCGAAGAACGCGACGGAATCAAGGTGTGCCGTCTCCTCGACGACCACGGGTCCCACGATGTCGCGGCCGTGGGAGAGCGGATCGCGACCCAGGCAGCAGAGGCACGAGGGCGGCTCACCGAGCGCGAACGCGACGTGTTCCAACGGTTCCTGACCGGCGAACTCGGCGACCACCTCTCGGCCCAGGTCATCACCGCGGCCAACCTGGTCGCGGCCCTCAACGCCACCCTGCGGACCGTACGGACGTCACACGGTCTCGGCGTAGAGCTGCTGTGGAAGCTGGACGACGATGTGGACGCGGACGTGCGGGCAGCCGTCGAACTGCTGCGCAGCCCGTCGAGCCTGAGGACGCGCGAGCAGACCGAGCAGCTTCGCGAGGTACTGCAACGCCGGATCGAGGACGCCCGACGTGCCGATCCTTCGGCCGGTTACGCCGCCCATCTGCGGACCGCACTGGACTACCGCAGCTGGTTCCGTTTCCACACCTTCGTGGTGGAGGACGCGGCTCCCGGTCGCAGGCGCAGACTGACCGGCCGTACCGGGCTCAGCCAGGGCGAGCAGCGGGTGCTCTCCTACCTGGTGCTCTTCGCCGCGGCTGCCGCCCACTTCACCAGCCTCGCCGAGTCGGCGCCGCACGCGCCGCGGCTGATCCTCCTGGACGACGCCTTCGCCAAGGTCGACGAACCCACCCACGGGCGGCTGGGACGCATCCTCGTCGATCTCGATCTCGACTTCGTCCTCACGAGCGAGCGGCTCATGGGCAACTGGCCCGAGGTGCCGTCCCTGCACATCTACGAGTGTCTGCGTGACCCCCATGTGCGCGGGGTGGCCACCCTGCACTACACCTGGAACGGTCGGCACCGGCGTCTGGTGTCCGTATGAGCGAGCTGCCCGCCGCGACACGCGAATGGCTGGCAGGGCCAGGGCTCACCCGGCTTTGGGACGCGGCACGCAGACGCCTGGAAGGCAACGGTGTGCAGGCGACCGGTTCCCTCCGGCTGGCCGCGGTGAACGCTCAGGAGCGTAACGACCTGTCACTCCTGCTGGGCAAACCCTTGACCGGTGCCGCCGTGACCGTGCGGCTCGACGCGCTCGACGCGCGACTGCGCACCTCGGCCGCCGGACTCGGGCTCAAGGAGGTCCTGCAAGAACTCGGACCACCGCTCACCGACCGCCGTGCCGCCCGCGCGGACGCGGCAGCACGGCGCAGTCATGTGTGGTCGTCGCTCGCTTCCTCGCTGGACGCCTCACCCCTCGCAGGCCAGGACTGGACCCGGCAGTGGTCCGACGTGCTGCGCCGCACCGGCGTTCCGAGAGGAGTGACACCCGAAGCGGCGGTACGCACGCTCCAGCAGGCCGTCCAGGTCCTCGCCGTACTCCTCGATCCCGAACGCGACGGCACCCAGGGCCGCGGGGAACTCGCGGCCACGGTGACCGGATCAGCGCACGGCCTGGACGATGGAACCTGGCTCGCACGCCTCGTCCAGCGCGGCGTCGCCGTTGCCCACGGCACCGAGTTTCCCAGCGACGCGGCCGGCAGACGCGCCCTGTGGCGGCTGGTGTCCGTCACACCGGACGAGGTCTCCAGCACGGTGCTGACCTACGGACTGCGGCCTGCCGGAGAGGGATGGCGGGAGCAGTCCCTGCGGGAGCGGGCCGCCCACCACGCCGAAGCCCACCTCACCGCGCGCGACCTGCTCACCCTGCGGCTGCGGCTGCCCGCCGGGACGGTGGTCCACATATGCGAGAACCCGCGGGTGGTGGAAGCCGCGGCCGACGCGGCATGTGTCCGACCGCTGGTGTGCACTTCCGGCAGCGCCGCCACGGTGGTCATGACGCTTCTCGACGCCCTCGCCGCGACCGGTTGCACCTTCGCCTACCACGGTGACTTCGACTGGCCGGGGATTGCTCTGGCCAACAGAATCATCCGCCGTTACGAGGCCCTGCCGTGGCGAATGGGTGCCGAGGACTACGAGCGCCTGGCTGCTCGCAGTCAGGCCGAGGGAATCCCTCAGCTACCGCTCGACGGCGAGCCTGTCCGCGCGACCTGGGACCCGAATCTGGCCCCGGCAATGACCGCCCTCGGCGTCGCGCTCCATGAGGAGGCCACTCTCGACCTTCTCGTCGAGGACCTGTCGCGTCAGCTGCAGTGAGCCCATGACACGCGACGGCTTAGCGGTCCAGAGCATCCGCTCTCCGAGCCCCTGCGGGACCACCCGAGACCACGACACTCTGACTCCCTGATCAGGGCAAACACCATCAGCGCTGGCAAGATCAGTAGCCGAAGCTCATTCGGGACGAAGAGGTCGTGGGTTCAAATCCCGCCACCCCGACAGCTGAGTAGCAGGTCAGAGGGACCTTACCGAGTCGGTAAGGTCCCTCTGGCGTTGCTGTTTGTCTAGCGGGGGTCACTGGCTTCCCGTTACGGCGGCAGTGTGTGCCTCGGTGGTGGTTAGAGGGGAGGGGGTGCCTTGGTGGGTGGGGTGCTTGATGCGTTGTGCTGGCGGGGGCCGGCCTCGGTGAACGTGTTCGTCGTCGGCTCCGGCAACATTCCGTTGGCCGAGGAGGCTTTTCGCCTTGCCGGGATGGTTCCCGACGCCTTTCTGTCGTTCCCTCTGCTGGAGCAGCCCGAAGCTGTCGAGCGGCTCGGTCTGGTGTCGTACGACCTCGACTTCCATGACGTCTCGCTCGATCTGCGCGAGTACACGCGAGCTGCGCTTCGGCGGGTCTGCGCGGACACTCGGGCGGTGGCCTGGGCGGCTTTCGAGGGGACGTTCCACTACGACGAACTTCTCACCGAGCGGGTGGCCCACCAGGTTTACGGCTACTGCGTGACCGGCGCCGAACCGGTGGTCGAGTGGGACACCGCGGCCCTCCGGAGCGAGGAGTGGCGTCGTGGAATCGCCCAGGCTCGGGCGGCGTTGGACGCCCTGCTCTCCGACACGGAGTAAGCCTGGATGCAGCCGTCCATGAGATCCGGGTAGGGACGGAGTCCCAGTGGGGCGGTCGGGCGGTCGGGCGGTCGGCCCACTTCCGCACTCGGTCTCAACGCTGGAACCGTCTCGCGCGTATGGGCGTGCAGACATGGGGAGCGGCGGGATGTCGTGCTCCGTCGGGACCGGCCTTTGTGGGTCGACGAGCGGATACGAGTGCGGACTGCATGGATGCGATCCACGATGACGTAGCGGAATTCGCGTTGCTGCTGAGGCGTCTGAAGGAACGTACCGACCGCAGCTACGCGGCACTTGCCCGTCGGCTGGACGTGCATGCTTCGACTCTGCACCGTTACTGCTCCGGTGAGGCCGTCCCGCAGGACTTCGCTTCGATCGAGCGGTTCGCCGTGCTCTGCGGTGCCTCCCCCGCAGAGCGCACGGAGCTGCACCGCCGGTGGATCATGGCCTACGCCGCGCGGCAACGGCCTCGTCCGTCCGACGGTCGGCACGCACCGGCGCCGCGCAAGGCCACGAACACAGCGGTGTCCATCGACTCCTCGGGCGGTGCCGCCGCCTCGGGCGGTGCCGCCGCCTCGGGCGGTGCCGCCGCCTCGGGCGGTGCCGCCGCCTCGGGCGGTGCCGCCGCCTCGGCCGTCTCGGCCGTTCCCGTGGCGACCGGTGTTCAGGTTTCCGGGGTGACTCCATCTCCGTCCCGGTCGTGGTTCCCCGGTGGGCGCCCTCGGCGGCCCGTCCGGTCGGTCGTGCTGGCGGTCTCGCTCGTCGCCCCGCTTCTCGGTCTCACCGCTTCCGCCGCCGGGCCGCCCTCCACCTCGGCCACGGGCAGTGGCCGTCACGAGCCGCACCAGGCGCGGGCCGGCACGGCTCAGCCTGTGGCTCCCCTCACCTGGACCGCCAACTTCCACACCCGGGGGCTCACCGGGTGCGGCGAGGACTACGTCGTCGCCAAGGGGCCGCAGCAGGTTCCGCCGCCGCCGCACCCGGAGGACGTCGCGGCGTGGGTGGACTCCCAGCGGGCGGTGCACGGGGGTGCCACCGGTGTGCAGATCACCGTGCAGGGGCGCGGCTCCGCCGCCGTCGTCCTGGACGCCCTGCACGTGCGCGTGGTGAACCGGGCCGCACCCGCCGCCGACCGGGGCACCGTGTACTCCTTGAGCGACGGCTGCGGCGCCGGCATCGTCCCTCGCCACTTCTCCGTGAACCTCGACGCACACCAGCCCCTGGCCCGTTCGGTGCCCGGCGACAACGGGTCCGGCACGAAGATCCCGGCCATCAACTTCCCCTACCGGGTGTCCTTGCAGGACCCCGAGGTCCTGGTGGTCACAGCGCTCAACGAGTCCTGCACCTGCGACTGGTACCTCGAACTCGCCTGGTCCTCGCAAGGCCGCACCGGCACGGTCCGCATCGACGACCACGGCCGTCCCTTCCGCAGTACCAGCACCAAAGGGCTGGCGGGCTACCGGTACGACCGCGTCTATCACAGCCCCGGCCGTTGGGTTCCGATCCCCGCCGCCAACATGGAGGGCGACGGGGCCGGAGAGGACGGCTGACGCGCGGCAGTTCGCAGGCAGAGGCCGGATCGAGTGGATCGGGTGGATCGGGTGGATCGGGTGGATCGGGTGGATCGGGTGGATCGGGTGGGGGTGGCGTCCGGTCGGCCTTCAGGCCCGCTGCCGGGCGGGGCCGGGAGCGGGCCGGGCGGGGTGGGTGGGGCGTCAGTGGGTGCGCGTGCGGCGGATGTCGGTGACGTCGCCGGACACCGGCTCCAGCTTCACGACGAGGTCGGTCGTCACCGTCGGCGTCTCCCCTCCGCCGAAGGCATGGGTGACCGTGATCTCGCGGTCGTCGCGGCCCTCGCTCACCGTCCAGTCGACCGGGACGTTCTGGGCGCGCAGGACGCCGTCCAGGTTGTTCTTCTTCTCCCACGCCGCCAGCCGCTTCGCGAAGGCCAGCGTCAGGTAGTGCGCGCGCAGCGCCTTGGCCAACTTGGTGTCCGGGCTCGCGGCGTCGTCCTTCGCGTCGACGTACGCGCCGTAGAAGTCCGCGATCTGGGTGACCGAGTCGCCGGTCCGGCCCGTGACCGACCGCTTCGCGGCGGACGGCTTCGCGGGGGCCGCGCTGATGGGGCGGATGTCGGTGATGCCGTCGGCCACCTCATGCTTCACGGCGAACCTGGTCGTGGTCGTCGGTGACTCCCCGCCGCCGTAGGTCAGGGAGACGATGGTCTCGAGGCCGTTGCGGCCCTCGCTCACCGTCCACTCCACCGGGACGTTCTGGGCGCGCAGGACGCCGTCCAGGTTGTTCTTCTTCTCCCACGCCGCCAGCCGCTTCGCGAAGGCCGGCGTCAGGTAGTGCGCGCGCAGCGCCTTGGCCAACTTGGTGTCCGGGCCCGCGGCGTCGTCCTTCGCGTCGACGTACGCGCCGTAGAAGTCGGCGGTCTGGGTCACCAGGTCGCCGTTGAAGCCGGTGATCGACCGCGGCGCGGCGGACACCTTCGCGGACGCTTCTGCGGACACCTTCGCGGATGCCTCTGCGGATGCCTTCGCTGGGGCGGGGGCGGCGGCGTGGGCCGCCGTCTGCGTCGACACGCCGAGGCCGACGGCGAGGACGAGTCCGGCGGCGACGGCCGCGCGGCGGCCCGGACGACGGAGTACGCGGGTGTTCCTGCTCATGTCGTGTCTTCCTTCTTCTCGTCATCAGTAGGGGGTCGCTCCCGGCTGCGCCGGCTCTCCCGTCGGACGCCGCATCCGGGGGCAGGCCGCCGAGGCATCGGGCGCCCCGCAGGGGCACACCGATGCCCGGTACGCAGGCATCAGGAGGGGTCGTCGGCAGGCTGCGACCGGGGCCCTCGATCCGGCCCGGTCGGTGCGACATCCACAGGTTCAGAGACACCGGGCGCCCACCGCAACCGCCGCCGCCCAACCCGCGACAACGCAACCATCCCACCCACCCTGAGCTGCGGAAACGTGTGCTGCCTGAGACGTCGCCCTGAGACGCTGAGAGGCTGGGACGCCGGGACGGCGGTGCCACGGGGAGCGTTCACGTGCTCGATTTTTTGGAGGCGCTTCGCTCCCCGCGCGTGGGGGCCGTCAGGTCTTCCGCCCACGCTCCTGCCAGGGGGCCGAAGGGGTGTCTCGTCGCGTAGCTCGCCATGCGGGTGTTGCGGGAGCGGGCCTCGGGGCCGTCGGGGAGGTGGTAGTCCTCGCCTGCCTGGGCCGAGTGGGTCTGGACGGTTGTGGCGGTGGCCAGGCGGCGCCGTACGTAGTGGTCCAGGGCCCTGGGGACGTCGGCCGGGGTCGCCTCCGTGAGGGTGTCGGCCAGGACGGCCGCGTCCATGATCGCCTGGGCCGCGCCCTGCGCCTGGAACGGGACCATCGCGTGGGCGCTGTCGCCCAGAAGCGTCACTCGGCCGACGTTCCAGCGGGTGAGCGGGGTGCGGGTGTGAATGCCGTAGCGGTTCGTGCGGTCGGCGCGTTCGAGGATGTGGCGTATTCGGGGGTCCCAGCCTTCGAACGCGTTCAGCGGTTCTCCCGGCTCGGCCTGGGCCGTCCAGGACTCCCGCGCCGTCGCCATGACCATCGAGGACGCCTGCGCCTGCGCCGCCGTACGGCGCCCCTGCGGCTCCTCCGTCCTGACCACCGCCACGACGTTCAGGAGTTCCCGGCGGCGTACCCAGTAGTGGACGAAGTGGCGGTCCGGGCCCAGCCAGATCGCGAAGTCGGGGAGGTCCAGGTCGGCGACCTCCGCGGCGGGGAGCAGGGCGCGGTACGCCGCCGTGCCCGAGAACACCGCCTCGTCGGGGCCGAAGAGCCACCGGCGGGCCGGCGACCGCACGCCGTCCGCGGCCACGATCAGGTCCGCGGCCAGGCGTTCGCCGGTCGCCGTGGTGACGTACGCCGAGTCGTCGTCCTGGGCGATCGCCACGGCGGTCGTGCCGAGGCGTACCGAGCGCGCGGGGACGGCTGCCGCGAGGGCCCCGTGCAGGTCGGCCCGGTGGACCTGGAGGTACGGTGCGCCGAACTCGGCCTCCGCCTCCCGGCCCAGCAGGTAGCGGGTGATCTCCGCACCGTCGGACCAGGTGCGGAAGCTCCAGTGGGAGGGGCGGGTCGCTTGTGCGGCGACCGCGTCGAGCAGGTCCAGGCGGCGCAGGACGCGGGTGGCGTTGGGGGCGAGTTGGATGCCGGCGCCGATCTCGCCGAAGCGGACCGCCCGTTCGACCACCGTCACATCGCATCCGGCTCGGCTCAGGCTCACCGCCGCGGTCAGCCCGCCGATCCCGGCGCCGACGACGATCGCCCGTAGGCGGGCGCGCCTCCCGCCGCCGGCCGCCCCCGCTTCAGCCATCCCCGGCTCGCCTCCCCCTCGGCACACCGCATGGAAACGGCATAGCGCCGAAACGGGGCGATGTCATCCCTGCGGGCGGCCAGAAACCGATGCGTCTCGGGGCGATGTCATCCCTGCGGGGCGTCTCGGGTGTCCTCCGTAGTGTGTCCGGTCGTCCCTCAGGGTGCCCCGGGCATCCACATCCCTCTGGGTGGCCCCGGGTCGTCCCTCAGGGTGCCCCGGTCGTCGCCAGGGTTGCCCCGGCCGCGCGGGACCGGTCGCATCGGCGTCGTGGCTCCGGGGCCCGGGAGAGTGCCCTACTCATACGCGGGCCCGGCACCCGCCCTTTCCCCGCCTTCGTCCGGCACCGGTCCCTCCCCACGTGGGGACCGGTGCCGGACGTTGCGGGGGTGCTCGATCCGGGTCAGGGGGACTGGATCGAGGTATCAGCGGACGGATCGGTGATCTCGTCCGTGAGTCGGGTGATCACGTACGGCGGTGGCGGTGATCGTGTGCGGCGGTGCCGGTGATCGTGTACGGCGGTGCCGGTGATCGCGTCGGTGAAGCTGACCTAAAACGAACGGCGGCATGAGTCGTCTCTGCGTGCGCTGCGCTGGTGGCCTGCGAGGGCGCCGCACGAAGCGGCGGCTGCTTGGTCGTGATCCTGCCAGTCGGGGCCAGCGACGAGGAGGGGCCGAGGGCATCCGGACGGCTTCGCCGCAGGTCAGGCATATAAAGTGAGTTTTCCGGTCCGGATGTCCAGTGGCAGGGGAAGTAAGGGGTGGGGGCCTTGAGTGACGACTCAGGGGCACGCACGGCCTTCGCGGAACGTCTCGCGCTGCTGTACAAGGAAGCGGGCAATCCTCCCCTCAAAAGTGTTTCGGAGTCGGTCGTCCGACTGCAAAGGGTCGATGAACGCGGGCGTCCCGTGCGGGTCTCCGCCCAGCGGATCAGCGACTGGCGGCGGGCCAAGAACGTACCCGCGCAGTTCGCCGCCCTCGCCGCCGTCCTCCAGGTCCTGATCCCCGAGGCGCGGCGCGCGCGTCCCACTCCGGTGTCCAAGGGGCTGTACGACCTGGCCCAGTGGCAGCGGCTCTGGGAGCGCGCGGTCGCCGGTCCGGCCGGCGAGCGGCCCGCCTCGAACGGGGCCGCCGCGGAGGAGGAACAGCAGCCTCCGGGTGAGGTGCCAGCCGTACCCGGCGGCGTCTGCCCGTACCGAGGGCTGGCCTCCTACCGGCAGCAGGACGCCCGCTGGTTCTTCGGGCGGGAGCGCAGCACGGACGCCCTCGTCGGCCAGCTCCGGGCGGTGGAGAAGACGGGCGGCCTCGTCATGCTCGTCGGCGCCTCGGGGGCGGGCAAGTCCTCCCTCCTCAACGCCGGACTCGTCCCCGCCGTGCGCGCCGGCGCACTCGGCGGCGGGAGCACCGGGAGCACCGGAAACCGAGGGACCGCCGGGACAGCCGGGACCGCCGGGACAGCCGGGACCGCCGGGAACAGCGGCGGCAACGCCGGGACCGGAGGCAGGAACGGCGAGCGCGGCGAGCACGGCGAGCGCGGCCAGGACGGCGAGGGGAACGTCGACGGCGACCACGTCCTCCAGCTCGTCCCCGGCGCCGACCCCATCGGGGAGCTGACCCGTCACATACCCGAGCTGACCCAGGTCGTGTCCGCGGCGTACGAGCCCGGCACACCGTACTTCGCCGACGCGGTACGGGAGGCGGTCGCGGCCTGGTCCCGGCGCCGCGCCCCCTCCGCCGTCTCCGACATCTCCGCGACCACCACCGCCTCCGACACCTCCCCCACCCCTACCTCCACCGCAATCGGCCCCACCTCCACCGCAACCTCCCCCACCCCCACCGCCTCCGGCACCTCCGGCACCTCCCACCCGGGCGCCCCCGCCCGCCCCGTCCTGATCGTCGACCAGTTCGAGGAGACGTTCACCCTCTCCTCCGACGAGGCCGACCGGCGGACGTTCATCCAGGTGCTCAGCGCCGCCTGTACCCCCGGTGCGGCCGGAGACCTCGCGCCCGTGCTGGTCGTCCTGGGGATCCGGGCCGACTTCTACGAGGAGTGCCTCGGGTATCCGGAGCTGGCGGACGCGTTGCAGCACCGGCACATGGTGCTGGGGCCGCTGACCACCGCCGAGCTGCGGGAGGCGGTGACCGGGCCGGCCAAGGCCGTGGGCCTGGAGCTGGAGCCGGGGCTCGCCGAGCTGATCGTGCGGGAGGTGAGCGCGGACGGGCCGCGGGGCGCGCACGACGCGGGCGTGCTGCCGCTGCTGTCGCACGCGCTGCTCGTGACCTGGCAGCGGCGCAAGGCGGGGCGGTTGACGCTGGCCGGGTACCGGGCGGCCGGCGGTATCCAGGGTGCCGTGGCGGCAACCGCCGAGCGGGCCTGGTCGGGGCTGGACCCGGCGGCCCGCACGGCGGCGCGGTTGCTGCTGCTGCGGCTGGTGCGGCTCGGCGAGGACACGCAGGCCACCCGGCGGCGCGGGACCCGGCGGCAGCTGGCGGACGAGTCGACGGACCCGGGCAAGACGGAGGAGTCGCTGGAGGCGCTGGTGCGCGCCCGGCTGGTGACGCTCGACGCGGACACCGTGGAGATCACCCACGAGGCGCTGCTGCACGCCTGGCCCCGGTTGCGGAGCTGGATCGACGAGGGCCGCAACGACCATCTGCTGCGCCAGCGGCTGGAGGAGGACGGCCGGGCCTGGGAGGAGTCGGACCGCGACACGTCGCTGCTGTACCGGGGTTCCCGGCTGGAGCAGGCCCGCAGTTGGGCGAGGTCCGCCGACGACACCCTGCTGACCCGCAGCGCGGTGGAGTTCCTGGCGGCCGCGGTCAGGCTGCGCAAGCGCACGGTGTGGATCAGCCGGAGCGCGGTGGCCGCCCTGGTGGTCCTCGCCCTGGTGGCGGTCGGCTCGGCGGTGGTCGCCTGGCAGCAGCGCAACGACGCGGTGTTCGAGCAGGTGGTCGCCGAGGCCGACCGCGTCCAGTACACCGACCCGTCGCTGTCGGCCCAGCTCGACCTGGTGGCGCACGGGCTGCGGCCCGGTGACGAGGGCACCAGCAACCGGCTGATCTCGATCGTCAACGCGCCGCTGGCCACCGCCCTGCTCGGCCACACCGGCGCCGTCTACCTCACCTCCCACAGCCCCGACGGGAAGTACCTGGCCACCGCCAGCTACGACCGGACCGTACGGCTGTGGGACGTGTCCGACCCGTCCCGCCCGAAGGCCCTGGGCAAGCCCCTCACCGGGCACACGAGCTGGGTGAGCAGCGCCGTGTTCAGCCCGGACGGCCGGACGCTCGCCAGCGCCGGCGACGACGGCACCGTCCGGCTGTGGGACGTGCGCGCCCCCCGGTCGCCGCGGTCGCTCGGCGCGCCGCTGACCGGCCATGACGGCACCATCTACCTGATCGCGTACAGCCCGGACGGGAAGACGCTGGCCTCCGTCGGCGAGGACCGCACGGTACGGCTGTGGGACGTGTCCGACCCGTCCCGTGCCGAGCCGCTGGGCAGGCCGCTGACCGGGCACGGCGCGCCCGTGCGCTCCGTGGCGTTCGGCCCGGACGGCAGGACCCTGGCCGCCGGGGGCGACGACCGGACCGTACGGCTGTGGGACGTCGCCGACCCGCGGCACCCGGACGCGCTCGGCGCCCCGCTCCGCGCGCACACCGGCACCGTGCACTCGGTGGCGTTCAGCCCCGACGGGCGCACCCTCGCCAGCGGCAGCGCCGACAACACCGTGCGGCTGTGGAACGTGGCGGACCGGCGGCACCCGGACGCGCTCGGCGCCCCGCTCAGCGGCCACACCGGGCCGGTGTGGTCCGTGGCGTTCAGCCCCGACGGGGGGACGCTCGCCGTCGCCAGCGCGGACAGCACGGCGAGCCTGTGGAACGTCCGCGACCCGGCGTACCCGTCGCAGGTGGGCGAGCCGCTCGCCGGGGCCAGCGGCGAGATGTACGCGCTGGGCTTCAGCCCCGACGGCCGGACCCTCGCCACCGGGAGCGGGGACAGCAAGGTCCGGCTGTGGTCGATACCGACGGCGGACATGGTCGGCCGGCGAGGGGTGTTCCGGCCGGACGGGCGGGTGCTCGCCACCGCCGGGCGCGACGGCCGGATCCGGCTGTGGAACGTGGAGAAGCCCGGCCGGCCCGTGGCGCTGGGCAAGCCGTTCCTGGTCAAGGACGGCGGCAACCGCTCCCTCGCCTTCTCCCCCGACGGCCGCACCCTCGCGGTCGTCTCCGGGAACCGGTCGCTGCACCTGTGGGACGTCAGCGACCCCACCCGCCCGGCGCCGCACGTGCGGCCCCTGATGCTGCGGACCCGCTACGCCGACGCGCTGGCCTACAGTCCGGACGGGCGCACGCTGGCCACCCCGTACGACGATCACACCATCCAGTTGTGGGACGTCAGCGACCCGGCCCGCGCCGTCCCGCTCGGCAAGCCGCTCACCGGGCACAAGGGCTACATCCTCGCCCTCGTCTTCGGCCCCGGCGGCCGTACGCTCATCAGCGGCAGCGCGGACGGCACCGCCCGGCTGTGGAACGTGACCGATCCGCGGCGCCCCGCCCGCCTCGGCGCCCCCCTCACCGACCACCAGGGCCCCGTCAACGACCTGGCGTACAGTCCGGACGGCGCCACGCTGGCCAGTGGCAGCGACGACGACACGGTCCGGCTGTGGGACGTCTCCGACCCCTCCCGTGCGACCCGGCTCGGCGAGCCGCTCACCGGCCACACCGAGGCCGTCGTGTCGCTGACCTTCAGCGCGGACGGACGGACCCTGGCCAGCGGCGGCAACGACAACACGGTGCGGCTGTGGGACGTCTCCGACCCCGCCGACGCCTCCCCCATCGGCCCGTCCATGAGCCCCAACGCCAAAACGGGCAACTTCCTGTCGTTCAGCCCGAAGAGCGGCATGCTCGGCGTCTCCAGCGGCGCCGACACCGTACGGCTGTGGAACCTGGACACGGACGAGGCGGTACGGCACATCTGCACCGCGACACGCGGAGTGCTGACGCGGGCGAAGTGGAACGAGTACCTGCCACGGCTGTCGTACGAACCGCCGTGCGAGGGTTCCTGAAACGGGCGGTGACCAGGCGGTTCGGCGGGTCGGAGACGCCGTGGACCGGTGGTTCGGTGATGCCCGCGCGATCTAACAAACGTTTGGTTACTGCGTCCCCCGGACGTGATCCCGATCACAACTTGTCAACGCAGTCGGGCAGTCGACTCCCGCCGCAGGGGCGACCTTGTTAGCCTTGGCCATAGCCCGGTCGCTGGTGCATCCCCCGTCGCCAGCGGCCGGGCGTTGTCATGCGGCCGATCGACACGACGCCTCGAAGGGTGGTGGGTGCAGCCGTGACCCGGCGCATCGTCGTCGTCACCGCCGTCCACGCCCCCTCGGCCCCCTTCCTCGCCGACGCCTACGCGTCGCTGCGCGACCAGCGCTTACCCGGCGGCTGGGAGTGGCACTGGGTCATCCAGGAGGACGGCGCCTCGGACGCCGTCGCCCCGTACGTCCCCCACGACACCCGGGTGACGTTCCGCCAGGGGCGGCCCGGCGGGCCAGGCGTCGCCCGCACCATCGCCCTCTCCGAGGCGGACGGCGCCTATGTGAAGGTCCTGGACGCCGACGACCGGCTCACGCCGGGGGCGCTCGCCCGCGATCTGGCCGCCCTCGAAGCGGACCGCACCCTCGGCTGGGCCACCTCACGCGTCCTGGACGTCCTGCCCGACGGCTCCACCCTCGGCTTCCCCGGCGACCCCGGGCACGGCCCGATAGAGCGCGGCGCCGTCCTCGACCACTGGGCGGCCCATGACTTCCTGGCGCCGGTGCACCCCGCGACGCTCTTCGTCCGCCGCGAACTCGCGCTCGCGCTCGGCGGCTGGATGGCCCTGCCCGCCTCCGAGGACACCGGACTGCTCCTCGCGCTCAACGCCGTGAGCCGCGGCTGGTTCTCCGCCGAGGTCGGCCTCCTCTACCGCAAGTGGGAGGGGCAGGCGACCGGCCAGGCGGCCCACCGCGACAAGGCCGAACGAGCCGCCCGCATGGCCGTGATAGAGGCCCGCGCCCGCGCCCTGGCCACCTTCCGCTGGAGTTACCCGGACCGCCTCGACCCGCTCGTCCACAGCCACGGCCCGCTCCCGAGCGGGGACCCCGGAGGCAGCGGCACCCCCTAGGCCCTGTCGTCAAATTCCCACCTACCCCGCCCTTCGGGCGACGGCGGGAATTTGACGACAGGGCCTAGGCGACGGCAGTTCCCACCCACGGCCGGCTAGTTGGCACCTGAGGGCGACCGGCGCCCGCCCCTAGGGACGGCCGGTGCCCGCCACGCTGAGCCAGTGGGCCACCCTGCGGACGGTGGTCTCGTCGAGACAGTCGACGACCGCCCGGAGGGCCGCCAGGTCGTCCGGCGCCAGGTCGTAGAGGCCCGCCTTGCCGAGACCGGCCATGAGCACCTGCTGACGCCGGCCGGTCATGCGCTCGGCGAGCGTGCTGGGCTTCGCCGCGGGCGCCTCGGCGGCAGGCACGGGCGCCCCGGGTGTGGTGGCGTCCGCCGCGAGGTCAGCCGGGTCGTGCCGCTCCCAGCCCTCGCCGCCCGGACCGACCCCGGGGCCCCACACCACGACCGCCGGGTCCTCGCCGCGCGCCCGCAGGGTCTGGGTCATCTCCCCCACGGCGTACAGCACGGGCGAACGGTACGGCGACTGGGCGCCCACCTTCCACGAGGACGACGAGGGCTCGTAGAACATCGCGACCCAGCGGGGAGCACCGGGCGGCTGCGGGCTCGGGGTCCGGGGACGTGTCGGCACGGCACTCACCTCTCGGGGTACGGCGTTGTCCGCGACCATAACTGACGGGCCGTCAGCTATCCAGGCCGAGTCCGGCCACGAGTGGCGGCCACGAGTGGACGGGGCGGCGGTGGAGGACGCCGGGCGGGCCGGTGTCAGCCGTTCCACGCCTCGTCGTACGGGTCCTGGGGGGCCTTGACCGGGCGGGTGGAGGCGACGGAGAGATACGGGACGGCCGTGCCGTTGACCGGGTCCTTGGTGCGCTTCGGGGTGTAGGCGCCGGTCACCTCGATCCAGGTGTCCGGCTGGAGGACCGGGGGGAGTTCGCCGGTGAGGGCGATCTTGACGGGCTGGGCGTCGGCGGCGCAGCAGTTGAGGGCCATGCGGACGAGGTACGGGGCGCCGTGGCCGTCGAGCGCGAGGAAGCCGGCGACCTTGATCTGCCGGCCCGCGAGGGAGCGGCCCCTGTCGTAGACGGCGCGGCCCGCGTAGTCGGCGACGCTGAGCCTCAGCGGTCCGTCGGCGGGGAGTTCCGGGTAGCCCCAGGGCTGCTCCTGGAGGGCCGATCCGGTGCGCATCGCGGTGTACGACCCGGCGGCGGGCGGCGCGACCAGGACGAGGGCGAGGAGGGGGAGGACGAGGAGCCAGGAGACCCGGGGTTCACGGTGGGCGTGTCCGGGGTCGCGGTCGGCATGCCGCTCGGGCTCGTGTGCCCGGCCCTGTCCGGCTCGTGTCGCCCGGCGTTCGTACCAGAGGGTCGCCAGCGCCGCCGCTATCAGCACCACGCCCGCGCCGATGAGCAGCGGCCGCAGGCCCGCCTTGACGTAGCGGAGGTAGAGGTCGGTGGAGCCGGCGTGCAGCAGGGCGCCGCCGGTGAGGAAGAGGACGACGGTCTGGGCGTGGCGGTTCACAGGAGCACCGTCCCGACGAGGGCCGACACCAGGATCGCGAGGGCGAAGGTGGCGGGGGCGAAGCGGAGGGCGAAGGCACGGCCGAAGGTGGCGGTCTGCATGGCGAAGAGTTTGAGGTCGATCATGGGCCCGACGACCAGGAAGGCCAGTCGGGAGGTCAGGGAGAACTGGGTGAGCGACGCGGCGACGAACGCGTCCGCCTCGGAGCAGATCGACAGCAGCACGGCCAGCACGGCGAGGGCGAGGATCGCGACCAGGGGGTTGTCGGCGGCCGCGTTCAGCCAGCTCGCCGGGACGACCGCCTTGAGCGTGGCCGCCGCCATGGCGCCCACGACCAGGAACCCGCCCGCGTGCATCACGTCGTGCCGCACCGAACCCCAGAACGCCGCGCCCTTGCCGAGCCCTTCGTACGACGGCCGCTCCGGCGGGCGCATCCACTCGCCGCGCCCCAGCCGCTGCCACAGCCAGCCCATCGCGCACGCCACCAGCAGGCTCGCCACGAAACGGGCCAGCACCATCTCGGGGTCGCCCGGGAACGCCACGGCGGTCGCCGTCAGCACGATCGGGTTGACGGCGGGGGCGGAGAGCAGGAACGCGAGCGCCGCGGCGGGCGTGACGCCGCGCCGCACCAGCGCGCCCGCCACCGGCACCGACGCGCACTCGCACCCCGGCAGCACCACACCGGCCAGGCCCGCCGCGGGGACGGCGAGCGCGGGCCGCTTCGGCAGCGCGCGGGCGAAGAACGACGGCGGCACGTACACCGCGATCACCGCCGACAGCAGCACCCCGAGCACCAGGAAGGGCAGCGCCTGGACGACCACCGCCACGAACACCGTCATCCAGCTCTGCGTCACGGGCGCGGCCAGTACACGGCGCAGGGGACCCTGCGCGGCGACGGCCAGGACCAGCAGCATGGTGAGCAGGAGGGGGGAGTTGAGGTGCCGGCCGCGGGAATCCTCGGGGCCGGGCCGGTCGGGGGCTTCCTTGGTGATGGCCACGGGGGACGGTACCTCCGTACGGGTACGGCCGCGCTGCCCGGGTCGGCGCCGGCTTCCCCTCCCATACGGCGACGGGGACGTTCCCGCTCAAGTGCCGCACCGCGACGCGCAGCACAGGGGGCGGGGAGGCGTCGCGCGCGGACACCCGGACAGCTTTTTCGTAATGGGATCCATTTTCATGTAGCGTCTCGTGCGGCATTCCGGCATTCCGGCATTCCGGCATTCCACCGTTCGTCGAGGAGGACCCCATGGCCGTGCCCAAGCGGAAGATGTCCCGCAGCAACACCCGTCACCGCCGCGCCCAGTGGAAGGCGAGCACGCCACAGCTGGTGCCCTTCACCGTGGACGGCGTCACCCATCTCGTACCGCAGCGACTGCTGAAGGCGTACGAGCGCGGACTGCTCCACCCCGAGGACTGAGAGCGATGCCCACGGCCCACGGGGCGTACGACGGACTCGACCGGCTGCCCGTCACCGTTCTCTCCGGTTTCCTCGGCGCGGGCAAGACCACGCTGCTCAACCATGTCCTCGCCAACCGCGAAGGGCTGCGGGTCGCGGTCATCGTCAACGACATGAGCGAGATCAACATTGACGCGGCCCTCGTACGCGGCGGTGAGGCGGCGTTGTCGCGGACGGAGGAGCGGCTGGTCGAGATGACCAACGGCTGCATCTGCTGCACCCTGCGTGACGATCTGCTGGAGGAGGTGGACCGGCTGGCCCGCGAGGGCCGCTTCGACTACCTGCTCATCGAGAGTTCAGGGATTTCAGAGCCGATGCCGGTCGCGGCGACCTTCGCCTTCGCGCGGGACGACGGCGCCACGCTCGGGGATGTCGCCCGGCTGGACACCATGGTCACCGTCGTCGACGCCGTGAACTTCCTGCCGGAACTGGCGAGCGGCGACGAGTTGGCGGAGCGCGGGCTCGACCAGTACGAGGAGGACGAACGGACCGTCAGCGACCTGCTGATCGACCAGGTCGAGTTCGCCGATGTGATCGTGCTGAACAAGCTGGACCTCGTGGACCCGGCGACCGCGGAGCGGCTCACGGGGACGCTGACCCGGCTGAACCCGGCCGCGCGGGTCGTACCGGCCCGGTTCGGGCGGGTGCGGGTCGCGGAGGTGCTCGGGACCGGGTTGTTCGACCTGGAGCGGGCGCAGGAGGCGCCGGGGTGGGTGCGGGAGCTGAACGGGGACCATGTCCCGGAGACCGAGGAGTACGGGATCTCGTCGACCGTGTTCCGGGCCGGGCGCCCGTTCCACCCCGGGCGGTTGTGGGACTTCGTGACCGAGGAGCTGGACAGCGGGCGCTTCGGGCAGGTGCTGCGGTCGAAGGGCTTCTTCACGCTGGCGAGCCGGCCCCGGGTGGTGGGGCTGTGGTCGCAGGCGGGGTCGGTGGCCCGGTTCGAGCCGTCGGCGGCGTGGGGTGGCTCCGCCGGTGACGCGCAGGAACTCGTGTTCATCGGGGCGGGGTTGCGCGGTGAGGCGTTGCGGGCCGCGTTGGGTGCGTGCCTGGTGCGGGACGGGGAGGCGGGAGGTGCGGCCGGCTTCGAGGACCCGTTTCCCGCGTGGGAGACGTTCGGGGTGGAGGAGCGTTGTGAGCATGAGGCGGAGGTGTGAGCATGAGGCGGAGGCGGGGGCACGAGGCGGAGGTGGGGGCGTTCTGGGGCGTGTCCGCAGAGTCGCGTGACGGCTGAGCGTGCCGGCCCGGCGGCTTTGACCCGGCACGCCATGCCTTCCTAGCCGTCCTGGCCGCCCTGGCCGTCCTGGCCGCCCTGGCCGTCCACCAACACGGACACCAGGCGCGTCATGGGGGGCCGTGGGTCGGGTGTGCCCGGCCAGCTGGTCATCAGGAGGTGGTGGGCGGTGCCTACGACAGCGAGGCTCACCGTGGACGGGTCGACGGTGTCCGCCACCCGGCCAAGCTCCCGCTCGTCCCGCAGATAGCCGGTGATGGCCTCCTGGATCGCGGTGAATCCGGGCGCCCCGCCTTCCAGGGCCTCGCGGATACGCAGCGCGGCGGCGGGGCGGGTCACGGCCAGGCCCGAGATGGCGGGACCACCGGAGTCGAACAGCGCGAGGGCGACAGCCTCGAGGTTTCGCGCCACCGTGCCCTGCCCGACAAGGCCCGACAGTTCCCGCGCCTTCGCCGCCGTGCGCGCGAACCGGTCAAGACAGAGCTCGGCCACGAACTCGTCGAACCCCGCGAAGTGCGCGTGCAACAGCCCCTTGGCGCAGCCCGCCTCGGTCGTGACGGACCGGCTGGTGAGCGCGCCGGGCCCCTCCCTCTCCACGACGCGCTCGGCGGCCGCGAAAAGCCGCTCGCGCACGTCCGGCGTCGCCACTCCGCGCGGTGACATGGGCCTCTCTTCCGTTCCGGCTCTCCGGCGCCCTCCGGGGGCACAACTTCTCGGATGGTAGCGGGGATTGCGGGTTTGGGCACTCGCCCATACTGTTTGGGCACATGCCCATTCTCGGTCATCCACCACAGGAGGCACCCGTGCCGGCCGTCGTCAACACCGAGCAGTCCCAGGCGTGGAACGGCCCCGAAGGAGCCCACTGGGCCCGCCACCAGGACCGCTGGAACGCCGTGAACGAAGGCTTCAACGAGCCGCTCCTCGACGCCGCCGGAGTCACCGAGGACCACTGGACCCTCGACCTCGGCTGCGGCTCAGGTCAGACCACGCGCCTCGCCGCGCTCCGGGCGCCCCAAGGGGGCGCGCTGGGCCTTGACCTGTCCGGCCCGATGCTGGCCGAGGCCCGGGCCCGAGCAGAGCGGGAGGGCATCGCCAACGTCTCCTTCACGCAGGGAGACGCGCAGGCGCACTATTTCGAGGCGGGCGCGTTCGACGCGGCGATCAGCCGCTACGGGGTGATGTTCTTCGCCGACCCCGTAGGGGCGTTCGGCAACGTCGGCCGGGCTCTGCGGCCCGGCGGGCGCCTGGCGTTCGTCTGCCCGGCCGACGCCATGCTCAACGACTGGGTGGTGGCGATGGCGGCGTTGCGCGACTTTCTGCCGGTCGGCGACTTCGGGCGGTCGGGGCGGCCCGGCATGTTCTCCCTTGCCGCCCCGGACCGCATCCGCGACGTCCTCACCGCGTCCGGATTCACCGACGTCACCATCAACCAGGCCCAGGCGTACGGGACGTGGGGGCACGGAGCGGAGGACGCGGCGGAGTTCCTGCTGGGGACGGGGCCCGGTCGCTCCCTGATGGAGCAGGCCGACGCGACCGCACGGGCCCGCGCCCGCCGCACCCTGACGGATCATCTGCGCGGCTATGAGGCGGCGGACGGCACGGTACGACTGCGCAGCACGTCATGGCTGGTCACGGCGGACCACCCGGGCGCCCCATCGGACAGGCTCTAGCTCGGGGGTGACTGTCACAGGGCGGGTGCGGGTGGTCTTCGGCCGTTCGCGCGGTTCCCCGCGCCCCTGAAGGCTTCGGGCCTGCGGCCCGGCCTTCGGCTGAAAGCACGGGGCGCGGCCCCGGGCGCTTTTCAGGGGCGCGGGGAACCGCGCGAGAAACCACGACGCACCCGCAGTCGCCCTGCGACAGTCGCCCCCCGAGCCACTGGGCGCCCCCGAGCCACTGGGCGCCCCGGAGCCACTGGGCGGCCCCAGCCCTTTACGACGTGGACCGGGCCCGCCGGCCCAGAAGCTCCGCCAGCCCGCGCCGCGTCGCGGCCAGGACCACCCTGTCCTCCGCGCGGAGCACATACGTGGGGGGCAGGTCCCAGACCAGCCCTGAACCGGCGGCCGGACCACCACCCCGCTCCGCCGGCTCCGTGGCCGTGTCCAGGGCCAGCACCCGCCACGCACCCGCGCTGAACGCCTCGGCCACGGTACGGCCCTCCAGGCGGGGATGGCCCCGCACCTCGACGGCGGCGAAGAGGAGCACACGGCGCTCCACGGGGATCGCGCCGAGGATCTGGCGCCCCATCATCGCCCCGGCGAACGCGGGCGCCGCGAGGTGGGTGACACTGCGGCTGCGGGTGAGCGCGTGCGGGTGGGCGGCCCGGAGCGTGCGGTACACGGCGGTCGCGAAGTCGTCGTCGTACAGGCGCAGCACGACGCGCAGATCGGGGCGTACCGAACGCGCGTACAGGCCCGCCTCAAGGTTCGTCGTGTCCGAACTCGTCACCGCGAGCAGCGCGTTGGCGCGGTGGATCTTCGCCGCCTCCAGCACGCCCTCCTGCGTCACATCGCCCAGCACCACCGGGACCCGCAGCCGCCGGGCCTCCGCGAGCCCGCGGGCCTCCGGGTCGGCCTCGACGCACACCACGGGGATGTGCAGGTCACGCAGCCGGGCCAGGACACGGGTGCCGATCTTGCCGAGGCCGAGGAGGACGACGTGGCCGGAGAGGCCGCGCGGCGGCTTCCGGAAAGCGGAACCGCTGCGGAAGGTGCCCAGCGCCTCCAGCACGGCGGCCAGGAGCACGGGCAGCAGGAGTAAGCCCATCAGGCCCGACAGCAGTTGGAGGATCTGCCGGGAGTCGCTTCCCTCGGTCGCCGGGTCGTTGATCGCGAAGAGGTCGAGCAGGGTCACGTACGTCGCCCGCAGCGGATGCTCACCCGTGGTCACCATCTGCGCGACGGCGAGGGCGAACACACAGGCCACCAGCCCCGCCAGCGACCACCGCAGCCGCCGCGAGAACAGCGACCTGAAGGCGCCGATCATCCCGAACGGCCCGCCGCCCGACCGGCCCGGCGGCAGCGCGGGGCCCGCGTACCGCACGGTGTCCAGGACGATGGTCCCGCGCCCGGTCGCCTCGGCCACGGCCCGTTCGTCGGGCAGCAGTTGGGGGCCGCCCGCCCCGCTGCCCTCCGAACCGTCCGCGCCGGCGGGGTCGTTGGTCGTGGCCGACAGCAGCGCGAGCGTGCACAGGCCGCGGCCGGGGCCCTGAGCGGCATACCCCGGCGGACGCTCCACGGCCCGCAGCATCAGCCCGTCGGTCTGGACGACCTTGGTGGTGCCGGCGACGGCGGTCGCGGCCAGCGCGGGCGCGGCGGTGTCCGCGTCGGAGAGGACGGTCGTGGAGGCGCCGAACCCGTCGACGCCGCCGTCCGGGTCGCCGCCGGTCGCCAACGCGGCCGCCCGGTCGAGGAGTTCCTCGATGTGCTGGCCGAGCCGACGGTTGTAGAGCCGCAGGACGAGCCGCAGCCTCGGGTTGAGCCGGCGGGCGGTGAGGGCGGCCCGGATGTTCGTCTCGTCGTCGTCATAGACGAGCGCCAGCGCGGCGGCCCGTTCCACCCCGGCTTCGGCGAGGACCGCCTCCGTGGCCTCCCCGGCCTCCAGCAACTGCTCACCGTGCGGTGCGATGCCCGCGGGCGCGTTCCGGTCGGCCCCGGAACCGGCGCGGTCGGCACCCGCCGGATCGCCGTTGCCCGCCGCCCGGTTGACCGCCGCGGAGACCCGGTCGAGGATCGTGGCGGCCCGGGTGCGGCCCACCACCGGCCGGGGTGCGACCCGTGCGGTCGGCGGCACCACGAGCGTCACCTGCTCCCGGTACACCGTGCACAGTTCGGCGGCGAGCCGGTGCGCGAGCCCGTCGTCGCCGCAGACGACCATGTGCGCCCCCGAATCGGCCGGTCCGCGCTGCCCAACGAGCCCGGCGAGGACGCCGGGCCGGGGCGCGCCGACCGATGTGCCCGGCACCGCTTGGGAGTTCGGGCCGGACGGGTCGGACTGTCGGCCCGGACCGGGCCGGCTGCTCTGCTGCGAAGGACTCCCCACGAAGCAGAAGCCTGCCTCATGAAAGTGACCGATTCTCGCGTGATCCACATCACAGTTGGGGGTGTGAGTGCGACCGCGGGTGGACATCCGTACTCAAGGGGGACGGGGGTGACGACCGGTGTCCGAATGCGAGGATGGGGCGCCATGACCGCAGGGTGGTGTTCCCGCGCAGTCCGGGCCGCGATGTTCGCGGCCGTCTGTGTGCTGCTCGCCGCCCTGGGCCACGTCACCATGTCCGGCAGCCCGGTCCCGTGGTGGGCCATGGGCGCGGCGGCCGCCGCCACCGGCGGGGTCGGCTGGTGCCTGGCGGGCCGTGAGCGGGGGCTCCCGCTGATCGTGTCCGTCGTGCTCGCCGCGCAGACCGCCCTCCACTCGGGGTTCTCGCTCGCGCAGCCGTCCCACCCGGCCGCCGCGGGCTCCCTGAACGGCGGCGCCGTCGGTGCCGACGGCGCGAGCGCCATGGGCATGGGCATGGGCATGGGCATGGGCTCCGCCCACATGCATCACTTCGTCCACCCGGGTTCGGCCGGTCACATGAGCCATGCGGACCACACCGGGTACCTCATGGACGGGGCGTTCGGGTCCTCGTCCGGCATGCTCGCCGCGCACCTTCTGGCCGCGCTGCTGGCCGGGCTGTGGCTGGCGTACGGCGAGCGCGCCGCCTTCGGGCTGCTGCGGGCCGTGGCCGGCTGGCTGGCCGCGCCGCTGCGGATGGCGCTCGCGCTCGCTCTGCCGCCGGGCAGGCCGCGTCCGAGGGTGCGCCGTGGCCGCTCGGACCGTTCGCCGCGCCGTCTCCTTCTCGTCCACACCCTCACCTCTCGGGGACCGCCCGCCGCGATCGCTGTCAGCTGACGGCAACCGGTGCCCCGGGGCAGCCGTGCGGGCCGTGCCCTCGCGCACGCCCGCACCTCGTACGCGCAACCGCGCGCCCCGGGCCTCGGCCGTACCGCGCCGCCCTGTCGGCGCCCCGTACGGCCGCCTTTCCCCACCGGATCGCCGACGCGCGCGCCGTGATGCCCACCGGCCGCCGCGTCCGCGCACCCGGATGACCCGAGAAGGACACCAGGTGACCACCCCTACCCCCACCCCACCCGCGACCGCCCCCGCGTCGAGCGATGAGTCGATAACCGCCTGGGCGCTCGCCGCGCGCGGTGGTGACCCGGAGGCCGTCGAGCGGTTCGTCGGCGCCCTGCACCGTGACGTCCGGCGTTTCGTCGCCCATCTCTGCGCCGACCCTCAGGTGGTGGACGACCTGGCCCAGGACACGTTCCTGCGGGCGCTCGGCAGCCTGCACCGTTTCGAGGGCCGCTGCTCGGCCCGCACCTGGCTGTTGTCCATCGCCCGGCGGGCGGTGACCGACAGCTTCCGGTACGCGGCCTCGCGGCCCCGGCCGGCCGACGTACCGGACTGGCGGCTGGCCGTGGAACGGGCCCAGCCGAGCGGACTGCCCGGCTTCGACGACGGGATCGCGCTGGTCGACCTGCTGGCCGCACTGCCCGACGAACGGCGCGAGGCGTTCGTGCTCACGCAGGTGCTGGGGCTGCCCTACGAGGACGCGGCGCGGCTGACCGCGTGCCCCATAGGGACGGTCCGCTCGCGGGTCGCCCGGGCCCGGGCGACCCTGGTGGACCTGCTCATGGCGGCCGAGGCGCCCCGGGACACCGCGGAGTCCCGGAAGCCGACGGCCCTGGCGGCCGCCTGAGCGGTGAGCGGTGGGCGAGCGGCAGTGAGCGAGGAGCGGTGGGCGAGCGGCGGGCGAGTGTCGGGAGGTGGGCGTCGGCGAGCGGAGCCCTCAGACACTCACCCCCAGTCGCCAGGCACCCATCCCAGCCCCAGGCATCCATCCCAGTCCCAGGCATCCGTCCCAGTCGCTCGGCGCCCACCGCAGCCGCTGCGCGCCCGTCCCTGTCGTTTCTACGCACCCACCCCCAGATGGCGGGAGGCGAAGTCCAGCTCCAGGCGGAGCTGCTTGATGCGCTCGTCGACGACGAGGGAGCCGTGGCCCGCGTCGTAGCGGTAGACCTCGTGGGCGGCGGAGCGGGCCACCAGTCGGTCCACGTAGTTGTCGATCTGGCGGATGGGGCAGCGCGGGTCGTTCACCCCGGCGGAGATGTACACCGGGGCCTTCACCGCGTCGACGTACGTCAACGGGGAGGACGCCGCGAAGCGTTCGGGGACCTCCTCCGGGGTGCCGCCGAGGAGGGTGCGGTCCATCGCCTTCAGCGCCTCCATCTCGTCGTGGTACGCGGTGACGTAGTCGGCGACGGGGACGGCGGCGATGCCGAGGCTCCACAGGTCGGGCTGGGTGCCGAGGCCGAGGAGGGTGAGGTAGCCGCCCCAGGAGCCGCCGGACAGGACGAGGCGGTCGGGGTCGGCGAAGCCGGAGCTCACCGCCCACTCGCGGACGGCCGCGATGTCCTCCAGCTCGATCAGGCCGACCCGGTGCTTGAGGGCGTCGGTCCAGGCCCGGCCGTAGCCGGTGGAGCCGCGGTAGTTGATGCGGATCACCGCGTACCCGTGGTCGAGCCAGGCGGCCGGGCCGGCGGCGAAGGAGTCGCTGTCGTGCCAGGTGGGGCCGCCGTGGATCTCGAAGAGCGTGGGGTACGGGCCGGACACGCCGACCGGGCGCTGGACGAGCGCGTGGACCCGGCCGCCGGGGCTCTCCACCCACACGTCCTCCACCGGCACCGAGCCCGGGCACTTCAGGCCCGGCGGGTCCAGGACGACCTCGCCCGTCGTGGACCGCACGACCGGCGGCTCGGCGGCCGACGACCAGAGGTACTCCACGCTGCCGTCGGGGCGGGCCGATGCCCCGGAGACCGTGCCTCTTGGGGTCTCGACGCGCTCCAGACGGCGGGTCGCCAGCTCATAGCGCCACAGCTCGCTGCGGGCCTCGAAGCTGTGGACGACCAGCAGGGCGGAGCCGTCCGGATACCACTCGGCGCTCAGGTCGCCTTCCAGCTGGTCGGCGAGCCCGAGGTCGGTCTCCTCGGCGGACGCCACGTCCCAGACGAGGGGTTCCCAGCGGCCCCGGCGCTGGTGCCCGATGAGCAGTCGGGTGTCGCCCTCGACGGGGGCGAAGCCCAGCACCTCAAGGCCCAGTTCGATCGTGCCGCCCTTGGTGTCGTCCAGCTCGGCGACCGTCGAGCCGTCCGGGCGGACCACGCGCAGCGCCGAGTGCATCGCGTCGCCGTGCTCGGTGTGCTCGAGGGCGATCAGGGAGCCGTCGTGCGAGAGGTCGCCCACGCCGGCCGACTCGCGGTGCCGGTAGATCTCGACGGGCGCCTCACCCTGCCGGACGAGATGGATCGTCGAGCCGTCCTCGTCGGTGGAGCGGCCCACGACCGCCGTCAGACCGTCGCGGCCGATGGCCACGCCCGCCGGGTACGACGCGTCCAGGCCGGGCGTCGCCTCCTCGTCCGGGCCGCCGTGGAAGGGCTGGCGGCGCCAGACGCCGAACTCGTCGCCGTCCTTGTCGTCGAACCACCAGATCCACTCGCCGTCCGGGGACAGCACCCCGTCCGTCGTCCCGGTGGCCCGGTCCGTGACCTGGCGCTGCTCCCCGGTCACACGGTCCCACGCGTACAACTCGTACGTCCCCGTGGCGTTGGAGACGAACAGCGAGCGGTGCGGCGCGTCCTCGGCCCAGTCCGGCAGCGACACCCTCGGCGCCCGGAACCTCTTCTCCCAGTCGGGCATGGACCCGCTCTGCTGCTGCGGGGTGGACCCGTTGCTCTCAGTCATGGCCCCATACTGCCCCGACCGTCGGACATTGCGCCGCCGAGGCCCCCAGCCTGTGGAAAACTTCCGCCCGGCCCCGCCCCCACGCCTGTGGAAAACCGCTGAAAGCCCAGGTCGGGCCCGGGCGGGTTGTGCGGGCTGCCGGACCGGTTGTCAGTGCCCGGGTGCACACTCGCCGCATGACCTCAACGAGCGATGTGCCGACGGCCGACACCCCGGCGGGCGGGCTGCGCCGGACCGTCGAGACGTACTGGGCCAGCGCGGAGGCCCACGACTGGGACGCGTTCGCCGCGACCCTGGCCGAGGACGTGGTGTACGAGCTGCCGCAGACCAGGGAGCGGATCCGCGGCCGGGAGCGGTACGTGCGGTTCAACCGCGACTACCCGGCGGACTGGCACGCCCGAGTCGAGCGGATCGTCGCCGAGCCGGACCGCGCCGTCAGCTGGATACACGTCACGGTGGGACTGGAGGAGATGTACGCGGTCTCCTTCTTCACGGCCGACGCGCACGGCCGGATCACCTCCGTCACCGACTTCTGGCCCGAGCCGTACGAGCCGCCGACCGGCCGGGAGCACCTCGTCGAGCGGTACTGAACGGCCCCGGCGGGTGGCCGACCCGCCCCACCCCGCGGCCGGACGGACGGTGCGGGCACCGTACGGTGGAAGGCGTGTACCGGTTTCTGCTGACGCCCCGATGGTGGGGGATCAACGTCTTCGTGCTGCTCGCCATCCCCTTCTGCGTGTTCATGGGGTCGTGGCAGCTGAGCCGGTTCGAGGACCGGATGCAGGACCACCGCACGGCGACCGAGCGCGTCGACCCCGCGGACCGGGCCCCTGCCCGGCCGCTGGACGAGCTGCTGCCGGTCGACAAGGAGACGTCCGGCGAGCTGGTCACCGCGACCGGACGGTACGGAGAGCAGCTCCTGGTCCCCCACCGCGAACTGGACGGCAAGGACGGCTTCTACGTCCTGACGCTGCTGCGCACCGACGGGGGCAAGTCCCTTCCGGTCGTACGGGGCTGGCTGCCCGGCACCGCGGACCCGGACCGTCCCCCGGCGGCGCCCACCGGCGAGGTCACCGTGACCGGCGCGCTCCAGGCATCCGAGTCACCCGGCTCGAACGGCGTGCCGGTGCAGGGCGGCCTGCCCGCCGGCCAGACGGGGGCGATCAGCGCGGCCACGCTGGTGAACCTGGTGCCGGACGACCTGTACGACGCGTGGGTCACGCTCGACAAGGGCGACTCGGGGATGAAGGCCGTGCCCGCGACGGCACCGCAGGACACCGGGCTCGACCTCAAGGCGTTCCAGAACCTCGGCTACACCGGCGAGTGGTTCGTCTTCGCCGGCTTCGTCGTCTTCATGTGGTTCCGGCTGCTGCGCCGCGAGGTGGAGATCGTCCGCGACGAGCAGCTGGGCCTGGTGCCGGAGGGGGGCCACCGCTCGACGGCCCCGAAGGAGGGGCCGTCCGGGGGCGCAGGCGACACGGACGCCGACCGTTCCGACGAGGACCGTTCCCGCGACGGCGGTTCCGACGAGGACCGTTCCCGCGACGGCGGCTCCGACGAGGACCGTTCCCGCGACGGCGGCTCCGACGAGGACCGTTCCGGCGACGGCCGGTCGCGGGAAGCGGCGCCCGCCCCGCAATAGGGCCGTGCCGGCGGGAGGGGATGCGCACCGTCCGGTCCCGCACGGTCCGGGACCCTCACGGTCCGGGACCCTCACGGTCCGGGTCCCCTCCCCCTGTCAGGACGCCGTCAGCAGGCCCGTCCGGTAGACCGTGCCCGCGCAGGCGTTGCCGACGCCGGTGGAGTAGGTGGCGACGCCGCCCTCCGCCGTGTGGGAGATGACGATGCTGCCGTCGGCCACGCCGTCCTCCCTGCCGAGCTGGGTGGACATCGAGCTGCCGCCGTCGGCTGTCGCCCCCGGGTCCTCCTGCGTGGGCGTCGGGTCCGGGCTCGGATCCGTACCACCGGTGCCGCCGTCGGTCGTGCCGCCGCTGGTGGTGGGACAGGGCTCGGAGGGCACCCAGGCGAACCGCACCTCGTACGCCGCCCCCGGCTCCAGCACCACCTGGGAGAGGAACAGCGACGGGTCGGGCAGCCCGGCGGCCGCGTCACCCGCGACATGGTTCGCCACGGTGATCCTGGCGGCGTCCGCGGCGCCCTGGGGTGCCACGCTCACCCCGCCCCCGCCGGCGACCGTACAGCTGGAGCCGGAGACGTTGGACACCCGGAAGCTGCCGTAGACGGCGCCGCCGGAGTCCGGGGAGCCGACGCCGGCGCTGCCGCTGAGCTGGGCGGCCGTGCACAGGGCCGCGCTCGCGGCGGTGGGCGTCGCCTCGGTGCCGCCGGGTACGCCGGCGGACGATCCCTTGCCCTTGTCGCCCTTGCCCTTGCCGCTGCCCTTGCCGGAGTCCTTGGTGCCGCCGGAGGAAGCGCCCGACGAACCGCTGCCGCCGGTCTGCCCCTTGGACTGGCCCTCGCTCCCACGGGTCGCCGAGCCGTGGCCGACGACCGAGGGGTTGGCGTCGGAGCCGGTGGAGTTCGAGACGTGGACCAGGGCGGGGATCGCCGTGCCGATGAAGAGCGCGGCGGCCGCCATACCGACGACGGCCTGACGCTTGCGGGCGCGCCGGGCCGGAACCGCCCGCCGCAGATGGTCCAGGGTGCCGTCACGGGGTTCGATCTCCGAGACGGCCTGGTGCAGCAGGTTCCGCAGCATCAGCTCGTCGGAGTCGAACCCGCCGGGCCCCTTGGGACCGGCTTCGTCCAGCCCCTTCGCCCCGGACGGCTTCGCCCCGTTCAAGCCGCGCAGACCGTCCAAGCGGTCCAGCCCGGGCAGGCCATGCAGACCGTGCGAGCCGTTCGAGCCGTTCGAGCCACCCTGGCCCTTCGAGCCGGTCGCGGTCGGGGCCGGGTCGTCGAAGCGCTCGTCGCCCGAGGCGGAGGCGGCTGGGCGCTCGCCGCCCGAACCGGCGTCCTTCGCACCGTCGTCCTTCGTACCGTCGTCCCTCGTACCGTCGTCGCCCGAGCCGTCGTCGCCCGAGCCGGTCCCGCCCGGATCCGTGCCGTTGGTGTGTGTCTCCCCCAGGGTCGGGTCGTCCGCGCGCATGTCGTCCGGAGCCGGCTCGTCCGGACCGCGGCCTTCGAGACCCTGACCCTTGACGGGGTCTTGTTCTTCGGGGCCGTGATTCACAGTTCCGTTCCCAGCGTGCGATTGCGTTTCTTCGTGCTCGTCGAGCCCGCGCCCCCCGACGCGCCGGTCCCGCCCTTGCCCTGCGGTGCCTTCAGTGCCGTCGGCGTCCGCGGTGCCCTCCGCGTCCGCGGTTCCCTCGGCGTCCGCGGTGCCCTCGGCGTCCGCGGTGCCCTCGGCACGCTCGTCGTCCCGGCGGCCCCAGGAGGCCCGCCTGCGGGCGCCGAGCTCGTCGTGACCCTCGCGCCTGGTGTGCGTGTCGTGCCGGTCGTCCCTGGCGTCGCCGTTCATGCCGACGCCTCCATGGCGACGCGCAGAGCCGCGATGCCACGGGAGCCGTACGCCTTGACCGAGCCCAGCGATATGCCGAGGGTCTCGGCGACCTGCGCCTCGGTCATGTCGGCGAAGTAGCGCAGCACGAGGACCTCGCGCTGCCGGCGCTGGAGGCCCTTCATCGCCTTGATGAGGGAGTCCCGCTCCAGCTGGTCGTAGGCGCCCTCCTCCGCGCTCGCCATGTCCGGCATCGGCTTCGACAGCAGCTTCAGACCGAGGATGCGGCGGCGCAGGGCGGAACGCGAGAGGTTCACGACCGTCTGGCGCAGATAGGCGAGCGTCTTCTCCGGGTCGCGGACGCGCTTGCGCGCGGAGTGCACGCGGATGAACGCCTCCTGCACGACGTCCTCGCAGGAGGCGGTGTCGTCGAGGAGGAGGGCCGCGAGGCCCAGCAGCGAGCGGTAGTGGGCGCGGTAGGTCTCGGTGAGATGGTCGACGGTCGTGCCGGAGGCCGGCAGCGTGGCCGTGTCCTCGGCGCCGTCGCGCTGGCTGGGAATGCGGGTGGGCCGCGCCGCGGGCATGGGCGCGATCACCGGCATGCCGCCGGGCGGACCGGGCAAGCGGGGACGGCGGGGTGGACGGAGGGCGGTGCCCCTCGTCTGTACCGCGGTGAAATCGAGTACCTCTGCCACGCCTGTTGGACCCGTATCCCCCCGTCGGGGTTGTACGCGACAGGCATCACTTTTGCGTCAGACCGCGCGCCTGTTCGTACGGCACCCCTGCCCGGCCCCCGCCCCGCGCCTCGCGTCTCGCCTTGCACGGCCGACCGAACAGCGGACAGCGCGTCGAACGCCCTCATGCGTACCAGCTCTTCCCCTATGCCCCGACTCCGTGCGCGCCCAGCCCCGCCGAAGGGCGCTCGTTAAAGACGCTCCCCGTCCGCCGCGCGGTTGCGGCGGACGGGGAGCAAAATCCTCGATCGCCGGGAGGCCTGAATCAACCCGGAAATCACACGGCTGTCCGGCCGAAAATCCTTCGACCGCCGAACCGCCGACTCGAAGAACTTACACGCCACCACCGACAACGCCCACGGCAGCCGACGGCGCCCCACGCGCCGCGACAGCCGGTCTATCCCAACGCCGGGCGCAACGCGAGGAATTCGGAGAACGGTGCACCCAGGGCCAACGAGCAGTGCACCCCGGGACAACGACTGATGGACGCCAGGACCACCGGAACAGGGACGGGGAGGGGGAGGGAATCCGCGCCCCCCCCACGACGGCCCACCCGCAGCCGCCCACCGGCCCGAACCCGGAACCTACTGCCCGAACCCGGGACCCACTGCCCGAACCCGGGACCACTGCCCGAACCCGGGACCCACGAACCCCCGGCCGACCAGCCGCCCCGGCTCCACCGGACGCCCGTCCTACCGCCCGCCCCTCACACCCGCCCCGGCCACCAGTTCCGCGATCTGCACGGTGTTCAGGGCGGAGCCCTTGCGGAGGTTGTCGCCGCAGGCGAAGAAGTCGAGGGCGGTGGGGTCGTCGAGGGCCCGGCGGACCCGGCCCACCCAGGTCGGATCCGTGCCCACGACGTCCGCCGGGGTCGGGAACTCCCCCGCCCCGGGGTCGTCGAAGAGGACCACACCGGGCGCGGTCGCGAGGATCTCCCGCGCCTTGGCGACGGTGACCTCGCTCTCGAAGCGGGCGTGCAGCGTCAGGGAGTGCGCGGTGACGACGGGGACCCGTACACAGGTCACGGCGACCGGCAGCGCCGGCAGCCCGAGGACCTTGCGGGTCTCGTCCCGCACCTTCATCTCCTCCGAGGACCAGCCGTCCGCGCGCGGCTCCCCGGCCCACGGCACCACGTTCAGCGCCACCGGCTCCGGGAACGGCCCGGTGTCGTCGCCCACGGCCCGCCGTACGTCACCGGGGCTGGTCCCCAGTTCCGTACCGGCGACGAGGGAGATCTGCCGGCGCAGGGTGTCGACGCCGGCCCGGCCGGCGCCGCTGACCGCCTGGTACGAGGAGGCGACCAGTTCGCGCAGCCCGTACTCGGCGTGCAGCGCGCCCACGGCCACGATCATGGAGAGGGTGGTGCAGCTGGGGTTGGCGACGATGCCCCGCGGCCGGACGCGCAGGGCGTGCGGGTTGACCTCGGGGACGACGAGGGGCACCTCCGGGTCCATCCGGAAGGCGCCCGAGTTGTCCACCACCACCGCGCCCTTGGCCGCCGCGATCGGCGCCCACTGCTCCGCGATCTCGTCGGGTACGTCGAAGAGGGCGACGTCGACCCCGTCGAAGACCTCTTCGGCGAGGGCGAGGACCTCGACCTCCTCCCCGCGCACGGCCAGCTTGCGGCCGGCCGAGCGGGGGGAGGCGATCAGACGGATGTCGCCCCAGATGTCCGCGCGGTGGGACAGGATCTGGAGCATGACGGTGCCGACGGCCCCGGTCGCCCCCACGACCGCGAGCGTCGGCCTGCCGGTCCGCCCGGCGGCGACGGCCATCAACGGCCGGTGCCGCCGCCGTGCGGACCGTACGAGCGGACCGTCATCGACCGGTGCCTCCGTAGACGACGGCCTCGTCGCTGTCGGAGTCGAGTCCGAAGGCGGTGTGCACGGCGCGCACGGCCTCCGGGACGTCGTCGGCGCGGGTGACGACGGAGATGCGGATCTCGGAGGTGGAGATCAGCTCGATGTTCACGCCCGCGTCGGACAGCGCCTCGAAGAAGGAGGCGGTGACGCCCGGGTTGGTCTTCATACCCGCCCCGACCAGGGAGATCTTGCCGATCTGGTCGTCGTAGCGCAGGGAGTCGAAGCCGATGCCGGCCTTGTTCTTCTCCAGCGCGTCGATCGCCTTGCGGCCCTCGGTCTTGGGGAGGGTGAAGGAGATGTCCGTGAGGCCGGTGGTCACGGCGGAGACGTTCTGCACCACCATGTCGATGTTGATCTCGGCGTCGGCGATGGCGCGGAAGATCGCGGCGGCCTCGCCCGGCTTGTCCGGGACGCCGACGACCGTGACCTTGGCCTCGGAGGTGTCGTGCGCGACACCGGAGATGATGGCCTGCTCCACCTTCTGTTCCCCTTGCTGCTGCGTCTTTCCGACGACTGGCTCACTGCTGACCCACGTGCCCTGGAGTCCGCTGAAGGACGAGCGGACGTGGATCGGGATGTTGTAGCGGCGGGCGTACTCCACACAGCGGTGGAGCAGCACCTTGGAGCCGGACGAGGCCAGCTCCAGCATGTCCTCGAAGGAGATCCAGTCGATCTTCCGGGCCTTCTTCACGACCCGCGGGTCGGCGGTGAAGACACCGTCGACGTCGGTGTAGATCTCGCAGACCTCGGCGTCGAGCGCGGCGGCCAGCGCGACGGCGGTGGTGTCCGACCCGCCGCGGCCCAGCGTGGTGATGTCCTTCTTGTCCTGGCTGACACCCTGGAAGCCGGCGACGATGGCGATGTTGCCCTGGTCGATGGACTCCCGGATACGGCCGGGCGTGACGTCGATGATCCGGGCTTTGTTGTGGACCGAGTCGGTGATGACGCCTGCCTGGCTACCGGTGAACGACTGGGCCTCGTGACCCAGGTTTTTGATCGCCATGGCCAGCAGGGCCATGGAGATACGCTCTCCGGCGGTCAGCAGCATGTCGAACTCACGTCCGGCAGGCATCGGAGACACCTGCTCGGCGAGATCGATCAGCTCGTCCGTCGTGTCGCCCATCGCGGAGACCACGACAACCACCTGGTTGCCGTTCTTCTTGGCTTCCACGATCCGCTTGGCGACGCGCTTGATGCCCTCGGCATCGGCTACGGAGGAGCCTCCGTACTTCTGCACGACAAGGCCCACGTGCGCTCCTCGCTCGGTTTCGTCCCTTATCCGCACATACCCACGTACTGCGGTCGGCTCAGTCTATCGAGCGGCCGAATTCCGCCTCCGGGCTCCCGCATGGTGAGATGTCCCGCTCACCCTTCGATCACCTCGGATTCCTGCGGGCCGCCGCCGGAATTCACCCCGGCTTCTTCGCCGGGAGACCGCCGGTGGCCAGGCCGCTCCGGGGTGGTCCCTGCCCGCCCCGGGCACACCGCAGTCCTAAAGTGGGCGAGGTCACTCGACCGCACTCCCCCCGGGTACGGCAACCGCCTTAAAGTTCAACGATTATGGTTCGGCTGTGCGCGTACTTCTGGTGGAAGACGACGAGCCGGTGGCCGAGTCGCTCCGGCGTGGCTTGCAGCGATACGGCTTCGAAGTGGAGTGGGTGTCGACGGGCGGGGCGGCGCTGTCGTACGACGGCCCGTACGACGTGGTGCTCCTCGACCTGGGGCTGCCCGACACGGACGGTCTCGACGTCTGCAAGGTGCTGCGGGACCGCAGTGCCGTACCGATCATCGTGATCAGCGCCCGCAGCGACGAGACGGACCGGGTGGTCGGGCTCGAGCTCGGCGCCGACGACTACGTCTCCAAGCCGTTCGGGGTGCGCGAGGTCATCGCCCGGATAAGGGCCGTGATGCGCCGGGTGCAGCCGCGCCCCGCCGACGCGCCCGCGGCCGGCCCCGACCGGTACGGCTCCCGGCTCACCATCGACCGCAAGGCCGCGCGGGTGCACCTGGACGGCGCGGAGGTGGGGCTGGCCCCCAAGGAGTACGACCTGCTGGCGTTCCTCACCGAGGAGCCGGGCGCGCTGATGTCGCGCGAGCAGATCATGGAGGCGGTCTGGGACGCGAACTGGTTCGGCCCGACGAAGACGCTCGACGTCCATGTGGCGGCGCTGCGGCGCAAGCTCGCCGGGGCGATCACCATCGAGGCGGTACGCGGGGTGGGCTTCCGGCTGATCGTGAACGGCGGGGACGAGAACGGCGGCGCCACGAGCGGGGCCAGCCAGGCAAGCGGGGCCAGCCAGGCAAGCGGGGCCAGCCGGGCGAGCGGGCCAAGTGGGGCAAGCGTGAACCGTGACAACGGGGCTCCCAGCGGCGCGAGCGGGAACAGCGGCGCGTCATGATCCGGCAGCTCATCCGCAGCTACGTGCTCCTCGTGGCTGTGGCGATCGCCCTGTTCACGGTGCCGGTGGCGTTCACGCTCACCAAGCAGCTGCGGGACGACACCAAGGAGTCCATCACCCGCGAGGCCAGGACGATGGCCCGGCTGCTCGGCGCGGGTGACGTCGCCTCCTGCGAGGCGCTGGCGAAGATGGCCGGGGCGTACCCGAAGGACCAGGAGAAGGTCGAGGTCTCCGCCACCGACCGCTGCGCGGGGGAGGTGCTGCGCCGGCCGACCCGGGACGCGGCGCTGACCAGGGCCCTGGACCGGGGCGAGGAGACCGTCGACTGGGGTTCCGACTTCATCTGGGGCAAGAACCTGGTGGTCACCGTCCCCTCCTTCGAACACTCCTCGAACAGCGACACGGCGGACGGTGACGCGGCGAACGGAACAGGCGCGGACCGGGACGGGAAGCGAGCCGACGAGAAGAAGCGGGCGGACGTCGTCGTCGGTGCCGTCCGGATCCAGTTCTCCACCGACCACCTCACCGCCCGGCTCTGGCAGATCTGGGGCTTCCGGGCGGGCCTGGCCGTACTCGTCCTGCTGGCCGCCGCCGGCATCGGCGTGTTCGCCGCGCGGCGCCTGACCGCCCCGCTGCGCCAGCTGAACGAGATGGCGAGCAAGATGAGCGACGGCGACCTCAAGGCACGTTCCGCGATCACGGGCCCGCAGGAGACACAGACCCTGGCGCGCACGCTCAACCAGGCGAGCGAGCGCCTCGACACGCTCATCGCCTCGCAGCGCATCTTCGTGGCAGACGCCTCCCATCAGCTCCGCACCCCGCTGACGGCCCTGCGCCTGTCGCTGGACAACATCGCGGACGGCGTGGACGACGAATTCGTACGGGAGGACGTGGAGCAGGCGACCGCCGAGGTGGTCCGGATGAGCCGGCTGGTCAACGGGCTGCTGGTGCTGGCCCGGGCCGAGGCGAAGGTGACGGCGGCGGAACCGCTGTCCCTGCGGGACGTCGTCCGGGAGCGCCTGGGCGTGTGGAGACCGGCCGCCGACGAGCGCGGAGTCACCATCACGCTCGGGGGGAGTGCCGACGGCCGGCCGCTTGTGCTGGCCAGTCCCGGTCATCTGGACCAGGTCCTGGACAACGTGCTGTCGAACGCCCTGGAGGTCTCACCGGACGGTGCGACCATCACCGTGCGGGTGGAGCCCCGGGGCGACGAGGTGGTGCTGTCGGTGCTGGACGAGGGGCCCGGTATGTCGGACGCCGAGAAGTCCCGTGCCTTCGACCGCTTCTGGCGCGGTCAGGGCCTCACCGGGAAGTCCGGTTCGGGCCTCGGTCTCGCCGTCGTCAAGCAACTCGTCACCGACGACGGCGGAACCGTGATCCTCAAGGACGCGCCCGGCGGCGGCCTGTGCGTCGCGCTCACCCTGAGGGCGGCGCGGCACGGGGGTGGCTGAGCGGGAGGCCGCCGAGCGGAGTGCCCCGCCGAGCAAGAGGTGGCTGAGCTGGGGGGTGTCGCTCAGCCACCGGTACGGGCACCGGTGATCAGCCCTCGGGCATCGCCGACGAGTGGTGGTTCACGATCTTCCAGACGCCGTTGCGCTTCTCGTACTCGTACGTGTAGCGGGCCTTGACCACGCGCTGGTCGCCGGTCTTCGGGTCGGTGAGCGTGAACGCGTAGACACCGGCGTCGATCGCGGAGTTGCCGTCCAGGACGTTGATGATCGTCTGGATCTTCCTGCCCTTGGGCTTGTTCTCCAGGAAGTGGTGGAAGTAGTCGACGATTCCGGCGCGGTCCGCGCGGACCTTGTTGGAGACGGTCGGCAGCAGAACCGCGTCCTTCGCGTAGCGGTCGGCCACCTTCTTCGGGTCGCCGGTCTGCAGCGACTTGTTCCAGCCGTCGAAGAGCGCCGCGATCTCCTTCTTGGAGGGCTTCTGCGGAGCGGCCTCGGCCCCGGCGATGCTGACGCCGGCGGTCACCGTACCGGCGGTGACGAGGGCGGTGGCGGCGACGATGGCGGCGCGTATGCGGTTCTTGCGGGTCATCGTTAACTCCTGTGCGAATGGGGGGTTTCACTGCCTCCGCGTCGTGTGCGGTGGAAGTGACTCCAGATTCGCGTGGAGCCGGTTAGGGGCCGTGCAGCGGACGTACAGGGCCGGTGCAAGAGGCGGACAACTTTCGTCGGGTCGCCGGGAAAGCGCGATCAGTCGTCGCTGAACTGCCGCAACACGAAGTCAAGCGGATGTCCCTGGTGGGGCTCGCCGTTCTCGCTGCGTTCGCATTCCTCCAGAAGGGCGTGAAGGAGTTCCGCCGCCCGCTCTTCCTCACCGGTGGTGGCCAGGAGCTTGATCTGTGCCACACGGAGTTCCACGGTCAGGAAGTCCAGGCTTCCGAGCATGTTCTGATGCAACACGATCAGCCTCTGCACCAGTTCACGAGCAGCCGTTGTCTCTCCGGCGCTGATCAGCGCATTGAGATGCAGCCTTTCGAGCGCCGCGAACTCCGGATCGTCCTCGGGCAGTACACCGCGCACTTCCGCGACGCGTGCCTCGATCTCCGGAAGGTCAGGGTCCGTCCAGGTGAGCATGCTGAGCACCAGACGGAAACCGATCAGCATCGGGTCGTCCGGCGCCAGAACCGATGCGGCGCGCTCGACGTTCTCGCGCGCCAGCGCCTCCGCCCTGACGGGGTCCGTGCGCGTCAGAACGGCGACGAGTGCGTCACGGTCCCTCAGGGTTCTTCGGTCGTCCTCTCCGAACCGGTCGGCGGTTTCCTCCACGTTCCGCTCCAGAAGGGACACCGCCTGGGCGTACTCACCGTTCATGATGTGGAAGAGGGGCAACTGCATGCGGCCCAGATAGGCCGCGTCCGGGACCTCGTCGCCCATGAACCGTTCCACGGCGGCCACGCCCCGCCCGTACAGCGCCATGCCACGCGCCGGATCGACCTTCGCCAGGTTCGTACCGGCACGGACGAGGAGCATGGCCATGGCCTCGGTGTCGGACTCCGGTGGCGCGCAGCCCGCCATCGCTTCCACATGCGTTGCCCACACCTGTCCCGCCTCGCCCCACAGGCTCCCCTCAGGACGCACGTCCTGGAGCGTCTTGGCGGCGTAGTTGCGCAGTCCGAGCGCCAGTTCCGGCTCGGCCGCGCGCGTCACCGCCTGTACCAGGCGGTGGACGGAGAGGGTCTCGTCCCGGAGTCTGATCATGCTGTAGGCGGCCAGGCGGCGCAGGCCCTCGTTCAGTTCGACGGGATCCGCGAGTCCGTCGAGATAGCTGCGGGGAATGCCGTCCGGCGCCCACCAGGCGACGGTCCGCAGGATGCCCTTGGCGGCAGGCGTGTCGTCCAGCCGGTCCAGAGTCACCTGCCACACCCGTGCGACCGTGCGCTGTGCGTCGGCGCCCTCCGCTGTGGCGGCGTACATGTCGGCGGGGCGGCGGGCGAGCAGACCGAGGTAGGCGCGCGGGGTGACCTGCGCCTCCCGGCAGTACGCGGCGGCCTGGTCCACCGCCAGGGGAAGGAGGCCCAGCTCACCGCAGAGCTCCTCGACGCCTTCCGCGGGCCCGTCGTACAGCCCCGTGAACAGTTCCACCGCTTCGGCCGGCGCGAGCACGTCCAGCTCCAGCGTCCGGGCGACACCCCGCCAACTCGTCGGCCCGCGCCTCGTGGTGACCAGGAAACGCCCACGCGTCGCCCGCGCCAGCAGCGGCTCGATGACCTTCGGGTCCGAGACGTTGTCCAGCACGACGAGCCAGTCCTCGTGGGACGCGAGCCACTGGACCGTGCGTTCCCTCAGGGCCTCCTCGGTCAGCACGCCGACCGGGTCGAGTCGCAGGGCGCGGCCCAACGCGGCCAGCCCGGTGTTCAGTTCGGCCGTGGACTCGGCGGTGATCCACCACACGGGGTCGAAGTCCGCGGAACGGGTGGCGGCCCAGTGTGCGGCGAGTGTCGACTTCCCGATGCCGCCCAGACCGTGAACGGCGTGCACCACGACACCTCCGGCCTCGTCGAACGCCTCGTCCAGCAGCCGCATCTCGCGCTCGCGCCCCACGAAGGGGCCCGCTCGGAAGGGCAGATGATGCACCCGGGCCCCACCCGCGGCCGGCGCGGGTCCGGGTGCCGGTGCGGATGCCGCCGTGAACGCCTCCGGCGGGAGCACGACCGCCCGTTCGATGTGGGTGGCGAAGTCACCGGTCGACACACTGCCGATGTCCCGCCCGGCGGCGACCGCCCGCTCCCCCGAAGCCTCCGCCGACGGCGACTCCTCGCCCATGAGCCCGCCCCCTCTCCTCCAGGAGACGGTAGCGCGCACGGGCCCGGATCCGACCGCTGTCCGGGACGCCGCCGCGACGGGAGCCCGCCCTGCCGACACCCGGGGCGCCCGGGCCCCCGTACGTGTCCGGCGTCGCCGTGAGGGCTACAGCGTGCCAAGCGCCGGGGCGAAGGCGATGAGGAGGGGCAGGAGGGCCAGGAGCGCCGCGGCCGCGGTGGTTCCGGCGCGGCGGAGGCGGTCGAGGCGGGGCGGCGGCGACAGGAGCCGCTCCACCCGGTCGCCGAGCAGCCGGCGGGTGCTGGCGCAGCTCAACACGCCCCGGTGCTGGTTCAGTTCGATGAGTGCGAGCGCGGTGGTGAGGTGGCCGCAGCGGCGCGACGCCGTGTCGTCGGCGGCGAGTTCGACGAGGCGGTGGGTCTGGTCGGCGAAGTGCGCGAAGAGCGGGACGCGGGGGAAACCGGTCGCGAGGGCGGTGGAGAGGTGGAGCAGCCAGTCGTGACGGGCACGGGCGTGGCCCAGCTCGTGCGCGAGCACCGCGTCCAGTTGACGGTCGGTCAGCTTGCCCAACGCGCCGGTGGTGACGACCAGTTGAGGCGGGGTACCGGGCATCAGCCAGGCGTCCGGGTACTCGTCCTCCAGCACCAGCAGCGGCCCCTGCGCGTCCGGCAGACCGGCCGGCAGATCGGGGGCGCGCTCCCGCAGATGGGCGCGGCGGAGGTGGCGGCGGCGCCGGGCCTCGACGACCTCCCGGGCGAGCATGGCCCCGCTCCACGCGGCCCCGCAGGCCAGCAGCAGGGTGAGTACGGCCGTCCAGGGCGGCGCGGCCGTGAGGTCGTACGCGGCGGTCACGGCCGGCGGCGCGGGCGCGAAGGCATGCGTCCGGACCGTCTCGAACACGGCCGCCGCGCCCAGCACCAGCGCCGCGAGGCAGCTGAGCAGCGCGGCCGCGACGAGACACTGCCACGCCCACAGCGCGACCACCGGTTCCCGCTCCGGCCACCCGGCCCGGAGCAGCGCACGGGGGCCCAGCACGGCGGCGGCCAGAGCCACGGCGAGGAGAAGGAGCAGGAGGACGGTCACGTCGGTGGTCCGCTTCCTTGTCGGGGGGAGGCACGCAGTACGTACGACGGTGCATACGCTACCGCCGGTACCGGCCCCCATCAGGCGGTCGCGCACGCCACATCCGCGTCCGTCCGGCGGGTTGTGACCCCTTGATGACCGGCCCGCCGCCCCGGAAGCCGAGCCACGCTGCCGGCCGGCCCGGGCTCGTGCGACGCGGCCGCCGCAGGTCAGGTCCCCGCGGACGCCGCCGCCGGTCAGTTTCCTGTGGCCGCCGCCGGTCAGTTTCCTGTGGACGCCGCCGGTCAGTTTCCTGTGGACGCCGTTCCGATGTCGCCGCCCGCGGCGATGGATCCGGCCCCGGACGCGGTCACCCCGCCCGCCGGCGGGGCCGACGCGGGTGAGGGGGAAGGCGGCGGGGACGCGGGCGCCGGAAGGGGCGCACCCCCGGTGGAGGCCACCGATGTTGCCGCCGGCGGCGATCGCACCGGCGGCGGACGCGGTGACCTGCGGAGGTCCCGCGGGCGCGGTGGGTGGCGCCGGCGGTGCGGAGGAACCGCCGAACTGGGCGACGACGGCGAGCACGAGGCCGATGAGGCCCACCGATCCCCCGGCCACACTGGCGATCTGGTCCGCCGTCCCCAGGTCGACGAAGGCGAGGCCGACCAGTGTCGCGACGCCCGCCCCGCAGATGCCGATCCCCGCCCATGCCCATGGCTTGAGTGTCATGGGGGCATCATGCCCAGCCCCGATGCCATCGTCTGCTCGCCCGCCTGCCCGTCTGCCCGTCTGCCCGCCCGCCTGCCCGTCTGCCCGTCTGCTCGCCCGTCTGCCCGCGGAGTCCGCCGGGCTCAGCGCTCCGGGGGTGCGTCGGGGGCTTCCGGGAGGTCCGGCCCGGCACCGGGGTCGGGGAAGCCGAAGCCGGCCCAGTCCTCGGAGGCGGTGTGCAGGGCCTCGAAGACGTTCAGCAGGAGGCCCGTGATCGGATGGTCCTCGCCGAGGGTGGTCAGCGCGTCCACCATGAGGCGCACCCCCTTCTCGGCGTACCGCTCGTCCCGGGTGGCCGCGTAGACGCCCAGCAGGGTCATCCTCGCGCTGAACGTCTCGACGTGGTCCTCACCGAGCACCCGCAGACAGGTCTCCAGGTTCCGTTCCGCGGCAGCCACGTCCTCCTCCGTCGGGCGGACGAGCGTCACCGGACCGTGGACGACGAGCTCTTCGACCACGTCGCGTGCCGCGGTGAGGACGTCCTCACCGACCACGGCCGCGTTGAAGAACTTGAACATCGCGGCCATGGGGACCACGGGAAGGGATGCCTGCTGCGTCAGCATCGTGACGGTGCTCTTGGTGGCGAGGGTCTGCGGGTGCTCCTCGCCCAGGACGCGCACGCAGTCGTCGAGCAGTTCCGCGGCGAGGTCCCGGGCGCCCGCCGGGTCGCCGGTCTCGGCCAGGGCCAGGGCCACGGAGCCCCGGGCGGCGAACGTCCGGTGGTCGTCCTCGCCGAACATCCGGACCCGGCCCGCGAGCGCGTCCCGGGCCAGCGCGAGCGCCCGCTGGGTGTCGCCCGCGAGGGAGGCCAGCTTGTAGCCACTGAGCTGCGCCGAGAACGTCAACGCGTGCTCGGTGCCCAGCACCCGCACACAATCGGCCAAGGTCTGTTCGGCGTTGTGGGCGGCCTGTTCGATGTCGAGCGACAACCGCTGCGCGGAGACGAGCTGGACCCGCGCGTCCAGGGACTCCACGGAGTCGGGCCCGTGCAGGCGTACGCAGCCCGCCTCCGCGCGCTGGAGCAGCGCGCGTGCGCGCGGTACGAACCCCACCGAGGCGCCGAGCATGTAGTCACCGGCCCGCGTGAGCAGCCGCAGCATCGCCGCCGAGTCCTCCTGCTCGCGCGTGTGCCGGGCGAGTTCCTCGACATGGGGCAGCAGCGTCCGCATGAGGGGCCAGGTGGAGGGGTCGTCGACGTCGTCGGGCACCGCCCGCCCCAGCGCTTCGGTCGCCGCCGTGCACGCGTCCGCGACCGCCGTGGGACTCCGGTGCCGGTCGGCGGTGTCCCTGGTGCGGGAGACCGCCTGCACCAGGCGGTGCACGGACACCGTGTCACCGTCGTCGGAGAGCGTGACCATGCTGTGGGCCGCGAGGCGGCCCAGGGCGCCGCGGACGGCCGGGCGGGAGCCGAGGCCGCCGAGCAGGGTGCGCGGGATGCCGTCGGGGGCGTACCAGGCGAGCGTCAGCAGAATGCGGGCGGTCAGCGGATCGTCGGCGAGGCGGTCCAGGGTGACGTGCCAGACGCGGGCCACGGTGCGTTCGTGGTCCCTGTTCTCGTCCCTGGCCGCGTACATCTCGGCGGGCAGGTCGGCGAGATCCTCCAGGTACTCGCGGGCGGAGCAGCCGCTCTGCTCGCAGTACGCCGCCACCTGCGCGATCGCGAGCGGCAGGTGGCCCAGTTCCGCGCAGAGTTCGGCGGCGTCGGGGTCCTCACGGTGGCGCAGCGCGAAGAGTTCCACCGCGTCGGGGCCGGGCAACACGTCCAGGGGCACCGGTTCCGCGACGCCCCGCCAGCCCGTCGACTGCCGGCTCGTGATCAGGAAGCGGCCCGAAGGCGCCCTGGAGAGAAGGGGGGTGACGTCCTCGGGGTTGGAGACGTCGTCCAGGACGAGCAGCCAGCCGGAGTGGGCGGCGAGCCATCTCAACGCCCACTCCGCCAGCTGCTGTTGGGGCAGGAGGGCGAACAGGGACGGCTGGAGGGCGATCGCGAGGTCGGCGAGACCCGTGTCGATCGCGGAGGGGCTGTCCGCCCTGATCCACCAGGCCGGCGCGACACCGTGCCGTTCGCTGTGGCGGGCCGCCCAACGCGCGGCGAGCGTGGACTTGCCGATGCCGCCGAGTCCGTGCAGGACGTGGGCGAGCGCCTGACCGGGGACGGCCGAGGCGTCGTCCAGGGCGGTGAGTTCGTCGTCCCGGCCCACGAACATCGTCGCGCGGGAGCGGAGGTTGTTCAGGCCCGGCGGGCAGTCGACCGACTCCGCGTGCGGGCACGCCACCGGGGACATCAGGTGAGCGGTACCGATGTTGAGGCCGACGGCGCCGGGTCCGGTGAACGCCTGGCCGACATTGCCCGCGGCGGCGACGGAAGCCATACCGGAGGCGTCCACGGCGGCGGGGCGACGGTCGTGCGAGGCGCTCATACGTCCCATGATGACCGCCGGTGGCGCGGTTCGTCATACGTACGGCGCGAGTCGGACGCTCTCACGCGCCGCGCTCCCGCCGTGTACACGCGGCGGTCTACTTGACCTGTCGCAGGCCCAGCGGGCCCGCGATCTCCTCCGCCATGACCTTGCCCGCCTCGAACTCCAGGGTTTCGTCGCCCATGAGTTCCTGGTCGGTGTCGAGGCCGTCGAGTTCGGCGAGGGGCTGGTTGAGGCGGACGTGCGCGACCAGGGACTGCAGGGCGCGCAGGGTCGCCGAGGCGGTGGAGCCCCAGTTGGAGAAGTAGGAGAACTGCCACCACCACAGCGCCTCGGTGGTGCGGCCCGCGCGGTAGTGGGCCATGCCGTGGCGGAGGTCGGCCATGACGTCGACGAGGTCGTCGGAGATCCGGGCCGGCACGGGCGCCTTGCGGGGCTCGTACGGGTCGAAGACCTCGGAGTAGACGTCGACCGGGTCGAGCATCGCGGCCAGGCGTTCCCGCAGCTCGTCGACGTCCGGTTCGGGGCCCGGGTCGGGCTCGTAGCGCTCGTCCGGCACGATGTCCTCGTGCGCGCCGAGGCGGCCGCCCGCCAGGAGGAGCTGGGAGACCTCCAGCAGCAGGAAGGGCACGGCCGAGTCCGGCTCGTCGCCCTTGGCCACCTCGGTGACCGCGACCAGGAAGCTCTCGATCTGGTCCGCGATCTGGACGGCGAAGTCGTCCGGGTTCTGGCCGGTCGCGTGCAGCGTGGCGTCAGACATCCAGCAATCGTCTCCCCTCGAAGGCGCGGCCGAGGGTCACCTCGTCCGCGTATTCCAGGTCGCCGCCCACCGGGAGGCCGCTGGCCAGGCGGGTGACCTTGAGGCCCATGGGTTTGATCATGCGGGCGAGATACGTGGCCGTGGCCTCGCCCTCCAGATTCGGGTCGGTGGCCAGGATCAGCTCCGTGACCGTACCGTCGGCCAACCTGGCGAGAAGTTCCCGTATACGCAGGTCGTCGGGTCCGACGCCCTCGATGGGGCTGATCGCTCCGCCGAGGACGTGGTACCGGCCGCGGAACTCACGGGTCCGCTCGATGGCGACGACGTCCTTGGGCTCCTCCACGACACAGATGACCGACGGGTCGCGGCGGGTGTCGCGGCAGATGTTGCACAGCTCCTCCTGCGCGACGTTGCCGCAGGTCGCGCAGAAGCGGACCTTCGCCTTGACCTCCATCAGGGCCTGCGCGAGACGCCGGACGTCCGTGGGCTCCGCCTGAAGGATGTGGAAGGCGATCCGCTGCGCGCTCTTGGGACCGACGCCGGGCAGCCGCCCCAGCTCGTCGATGAGGTCCTGGACCACGCCTTCGTACACGGACTGCCGTCCTTCCTGGTGTCTTTCAGTACGTACCGTAGTCGGCCGCCGCCGGTCCGAGGAAGGCGGTACGGGGCACGGATGGGGTCGGGGAGGGGCGCGACGGCTCAGAAGGGGAGACCGGGGATGCCTGAGCCGCCGCCGAGGCCCTGGGCGAGGGGGCCCAGCTTCTGCTGCTGGAGGCTCTGGGCGTTCTCGTTGGCCGCCTGGACGGCCGCGACGATCAGGTCGGCGAGGGTCTCGGTGTCCTCCGGGTCCACCGCCTTGGGGTCGATCTTCAGGGCGCGCAGTTCGCCGGAGCCGTTGACCGTGGCCTTGACCAGGCCGCCGCCCGCCTGGCCTTCGACCTCGGTGTTCGCGAGCTCCTCCTGGGCCCTCGCCAGGTCCTGCTGCATCTTCTGGGCCTGCTGGAGCAACTGCTGCATGTTGGGCTGGCCACCACCGGGGATCACGTTCAGCTCCCTCGTTTCGCTCTCTTGCGGTCGCCCACGAGCCTACGTGGTCGGCCCGACCCGCGCGGCGCCACTCTTTCGGGTGAGCGGGCGGGGATTCGTATACCTGATCAAGGACCCCTTCCAGGCGGAAAAGCCGTGAAACCGGGGTTTTCGCCACCCATTGGGAGGTAGGAAGAGCCCGTGCGCACGGGCGGTGACGCGGGGTGCGTACACGCGTCTCGCACTGTCGTCAGCAGCGTCGTCAGTAGGGAGTACCGGGTGAGCCAGCCGGAGATGCGGCCCGAGGGGTCCCCCCAGGACGGGCGGGGTGAGGGGTCCGGGCTGTGGGCGGAGCCGTGGACGGGGGCGGCCGGACCGTGGGCGGGTGATCTGACCGGGCGGCCCTTTCCGCACGGGGACTGGGCGGTGCCGGCGGAGCGGCTGGACGAGCTGTACCGGTGGGTGGAGCGGGCCGCGATGGAGACCGCCGCGTGGTATCTCGCGGACCGGGTCGGGAAACGGCTCGCGGCGCGGGTGCTGCGGGTGGGGGCGGCGGTGGGCGCGCTGGCGGGGGCCGGCCTGCCGCTGCTGGACGTCACCGGCGCGGTGGGCGGCATGGCCCCCTGGGGGTATCTGGCCCTGCTCGGCGGTGTGGCCTGTGTGGCGGCGGATCGGTTCTTCGGGGTCACCTCCGGGTGGATGCGGGACGTCGCCACGGCGCAGGCGGTGCAGCGGCGGCTCCAGGCGCTCCAGTTCGACTGGGCGTCGGAGAGCGCGCGGGAGGTGCTCGGGCCGACGGAGGGGACGGCCGGGGAGGCCGCGGAGCGGTGCCTGTCGGTGCTGCGGCGGTTCTCGGAGGACGTGACGGAGCTGGTGCGGGCGGAGACCACGGACTGGATGGTCGAGTTCCGCGCGGGGGCGGCGCCGCTGGGCATCCAGACGGGCGGGTCCCTCTCCCGCCCCGCGGAACTCCCACCCGGCGGCCGGCTGCCGCTGCCGCCGGGGGCACGGCCGAACATGCCTCGCCAGAGACCGCCGGACGCGAGGTGACCGGGGCGAGGGCGCCTCACGGCTCGGGGCCGCGGGTGCGTTGGCGGGTGCGGGTGGGTGGCGGCCGGGGCTGCGCCCCGTGCTTTTCAGCTGAAGGCCGGGCCGCAGGGCCAAGCCTTCAGGGCGCGGGGGCCTGCACGAGAAACCCCCACCGACCCGCACCCGGCAACGCATCCGCACCCCGAGCCACAAGGCGCCCCCCGGCTCAGCCCTTCGTGTAGGTCACCGACTTGCCCGCCGTGTCCACGCGGCGCAGGCGGCCGTCGGGCAGGAGCGTGACGGTCGTGGCGGCGCCCGGTGAGCAGGAGGTCGCCGGTTCGCCCTCGGTGACGGTGGAGGGGCCGATCCTCAGGGGGCCGTCGTCGTCCGGCTCCTCGCTCAGCTCCGCCTCGAACACGCAGTGGTACGTCCCGCCGGCTTCGAGCGGGCCGTCCGCCGTCAGGGAGAGCACGGTGTCGCCGACCTCGCCCTGCTGGATGACGAGTTCCCGGGTGTCGGAACCGTCGGAGCCGTCGAGGGTCGCGTTCCAGGTGCCGAGGAACTCCTCCGGGATCGTCCCGGCGTCCGGGGACTCGGTGGTGGGGTCGGGAGAGGTCTCCGGGTCCGTCGGCTCGGGCGTCGTCGGCCCGGGGGTCTCGGGCCCGCTCGTCGTCGGCCCGCCCTTGGCGTCGTTCTCCTTGCCGCCGTCCCCCTTCTTCATCAGCGCGTACACCGAGCCGCCCGCGCCGAGCGCCACCACCAGGGCGACCACAACGAGCAGCGCGGAGGAAGGCCGGCCGCCGCTCCGGTCCGGTCTCGGCCGGCCCCCGGGGCCCTGGAGGGGGGTCGCCCCGTACGGAAGGGTCGGGCCGAGGCCACCGCCGGCTCCGCCGCCGGCGCCGGCGGCCTGGTGACCTCCGTACGGCGGCTGTCCCGCGTACGCCTGCTGATCGGCGTACGGCTGCTGCCCGTACGCCCCGTAGGCGCCGTACGCGCCCTGGCCCTGCGGGGCGCCCTGCGGATAGCCGTAGCCGGGGGGCGCGGCCGGTGGCTGCCCGTACGCGCCGGGCTGCGGGTGCTGCGGAGGCGCCGGTTGCTGGTGCGGGAAGCCGTACGCGGCGGCGCCGGGCGGCGCGGTGGGCGGGGGCGGCTGGGAGCCGGCGCCCACGATCTGGGTGGGCAGCCGGTCGAGCGGTGCCGAGCCCGGCGTACGGGGCGGAGGCGGCACGGCACCGCCCTCGGCCCCGGCCGAGGGGTGCCTCGGGGCGCCCTCGGGGTGACCGGCGGCGGGCGCCCCCGGGGCGGCGACCCCGGCGGAGGCGCCGGCGGCGGAGGAGGACGGCTGTTTGGTGAGGTCGGGCGTCCCCGCCCGGTCACCCTCGGCCGGACCTCCGGGCGCCCCGGATCCATCGGGCGCCCCCTGAGACCCCGGGCCGGGCCCGCCCGCCGCAGCCCCCGCGGCCTGTGCCCCGTTCCCCTGCTCACCCTCTGTCGTGTGCTCTCCCGGGGCCCCCGCGGCCTCCGCGACCTCCGGAGACTCCGGGTCCTCCGTGTCCAGCAACTGGACCGCGTGACGGCCGAGTTGGGCGACGAGGGCGCTCGGGAGCCAGGGGTCGCGGGAGCGGCCCGCGAAGACCGTGTCCTCGGCGCCGGTGCGCTGGAGAATCTGGGCGAGCGTGGGGCGGGCGGCGGGGTCCTTGCGCAGGCAGTCCCGTACGAGGTCGTAGAGGCCCTCGGGCAGGCCCTCCAGATCGGGTTCCTCCTCGGCGATGCGGAACATCAGGGCGTGCACGCCGGAGTTGGCGGCGCCGAAGGGGAGGTTGCCGGTGGCGGCGTAGGAGAGGACGGAGCCCAGGCAGAAGACGTCGCAGGCGGGGGTGATGCGGTCGCCGCGCACCTGCTCGGGCGCCATGAAGCCGGGCGAGCCGACGAGCGCGCCGGTGCGGGTGAGCCCGCCGTCGGTGACCGTCTCCAGCGCCCGCGCGATGCCGAAGTCGATGACGCGGGGCCCGTCGATCGTCACGAGGACGTTGGACGGCTTGAGGTCGCGGTGGATGAGCCCGGCCGCGTGGATGTCCTCCAGCGCGTGGGCGAGCCCGGCGGCGAGGATGCGTACCGTGCGCTCGGGCAGCGCGCCGTGGTCTCTGCCGACGACGGTCTGGAGGGACGGGCCGGCGACGTACCCGGTGGCCACCCACGGGATCTCGGCCTCGGTGTCCGCGTCGAGCACCGGCGCGGTCCAGTAGCCGCCGACCTGCCGGGCCGCCTGCACCTCCTGCCGGAAGCGGGCCCGGAACTCCTCCTGGACGGCCAGTTCCCGCCGTACGTGCTTGACGGCGACGGTACGGCCGCGGTCGGACCGCGCCAGATACACGTTGCCCATCCCGCCGGCCCCCAGCCGCGCCAGCAACCGGTACGCGCCGATCCTCCCCCGGAGCTCAACGCCCGGGGGGACCCCCAGCGGATCCCCCGGCCCCAGCTTCTCCATGGCCACCGCCCCCGCCTCTCCCCCGTGCCATCCCCTGCGCATGTGTACGCGTACGCACGGATGTGTACGCGTGCCTGTCCCGTACGTACGGTTGCGCCGCGTACATGCTGAACGTGCCGAACGTGCGCAACGGACCGATCGTAGTGCGGCGGCGGGACGAGACGGATGGGGCGGTGTCTACGGTTCCGTAACAGCCTCCTGCCCGGCGGACAGGTCCTCCAGCGCGGCCGACAGGGCCTCCAGGACCCGTACGGTCTCGGCGAACCCCTCCTCGCCGAGGGCTTCCGCGAGACGGTCGGCGAGGGCCGCGTGACCGGGGTCGATCTTCTCGACGGCGGCGCGTCCCGCCGGGGTCGGGGTGAGGAGCTTGGCGCGGCGGTGGGCCGGGTTCGGGACGTACTCGGCGAGGCCCCGGTCGACGAGCAGGTCGGCGACGCGCTGCACGCTCTGCCGGGTGATGCCCATGGCGCGGGCGACCCCGGAGACGGGCAGCGGCTCGGGGAGGACCGCGCCGAGGACCTGCCACCAGGCCGCCGTGAGCCCGGCCGGGCGGGCCAGTTCGTCCGCGACGGACAGGAACTGGCCGTTGAGCCGGAAGACACCGAGGGCGGTGCGGCTGAGCAGGTCCTGCCGGGTACGGCTCATCGGGAGGCTGCTTCCAGGACGGCGTACGCCTCCGGGTCCGAGTCGTGGAACAGGCGGTACCAGGCGTCGAGGACCTCGCCCTCGTAGACACCGAGGAGCCGGAAGACCTCGCGGGCGAAGGCGACGGGTTCCGTGGGGCCGGCGGTGACGAGCAGGCCGTCCCCGTCGGTCACGGCGTCGGTGTCGACGTAGTGCTCGGCGCCCTTGTAGCCGGTGGCGGCGAGGTAGAAGGGGGCCGCGCTGGTGTGGGCGCGGTCGTCCAGCAGACCTTCCCGGGCGAGCCCGGCGGTCGCGCCGCAGATCGCGGCGACGGGGACGCCGGCGGCGAGGAACTCACGGGCCTTGCCGGCGAAGGGGGCGAGGTCGTCGCCGGTGTCCCAGGCGTCCGCGCCGGTGAGGATCAGCAGGGAGCTGTCCTCGGGGCGGAGGTCCGCGAGGGTGGTGTCCGGCTGGATGCGGACGCCGGCGATGGTCCGCACGGGGTTCCCTGTCGGGCCGACCGTACGGATCTCGTGGCCGGCGCGGGCGAGCCAGGCGGTGGTGTGGCCGGTCTCCCAGTCGGCGTAGGTGTCGTAGACGGCGAGGTGGACGGGGTTGCTGGTCATGGCTTCTCCTCCTGGGGCCGTTCGCTGTTATGACAGCATGCTGACACTTTGCCAGGATGCTGTCAACGTGACATGAAGGGCGCCTCATAGCTCGGGGTGCGCCGTCCGTTCGGCGGGTGCGGGTGGTTCGTGGTTTCTCGCGCAGTTCCCCGCGCCCCTGGAGGGACGGGCCTGCGGCCCGCCCTCCCCAGGAAAAGCACGGGGCGCAGCCCCGGCCGCTTTTCAGGGGCGCGGGGAACTGCGCGACCAGCCCCCACCCACCCGCACCCGGCGAACCTCAGGGGCCCCGCCCCCATCCCTCCGGGCGACACACTGTCGCGATGCGGTGCCCTGCCGCAGACACGACGCCGATATCGGGGCCGCACCCCCGGCCCCTACCCTCGACGCCATGACCCCTCAGCCCAACCCCCAGCTCGGCGCCGCGGTGAAGGCGGCGGACCGCGCGCACGTGTTCCACTCCTGGTCCGCCCAGGAGCTCATCGACCCGCTCGCAGTCGCCGGCGCGGAGGGGTCGTACTTCTGGGACTACGACGGCAGGCGCTACCTGGACTTCACCAGCGGCCTCGTCTACACGAACATCGGCTACCAGCACCCGAAGGTCGTCGCGGCCATCCAGGAGCAGGCGGCGACGCTCACCACGTTCGCCCCGGCGTTCGCGATCGAGGCCCGCTCGGAGGCGGCCCGGCTGATCGCGGAGCGCACCCCCGGCGACCTGGACAAGGTCTTCTTCACCAACGGCGGCGCCGACGCCGTCGAGCACGCCGTCCGCATGGCCCGCCTCCACACCGGCCGCCCGAAGGTGCTGTCCGCGTACCGCTCGTACCACGGCGGCACCCAGCAGGCCGTGAACCTCACCGGCGACCCCCGCCGCTGGGCCTCCGACGCCGGCACCGCCGGGGTCGTGCACTTCTGGGCGCCCTTCCTCTACCGGTCCCGCTTCTACGCGGAGACCGAGGAGCAGGAGTGCGCCCGCGCCCTGGAGCACCTGGAGACGACGATCGCCTTCGAGGGCCCGTCGACCATCGCCGCGATCATCCTGGAGACCATCCCCGGCACGGCCGGGATCATGGTCCCGCCGCCGGGCTACCTGGCCGGGGTGCGGGAGCTGTGCGACAAGTACGGCATCGTCTTCGTCCTCGACGAGGTCATGGCGGGCTTCGGGCGGACCGGCGAGTGGTTCGCGGCCGACCTCTTCGACGTCGTCCCCGACCTGATGACCTTCGCCAAGGGCGTGAACTCCGGGTACGTGCCGCTCGGCGGCGTCGCCATCTCGCCCGCGATCGCGGAGACGTTCGCCCGGCGCCCGTACCCCGGCGGTCTGACCTACTCCGGGCACCCACTGGCCTGCGCCGCCGCCGTCGCGACGATCAACGTCATGGCGGAGGAGGGGGTCGTGGAGAACGCGGCGGCGCTCGGCGCGTCCGTGATCGAGCCGGGGCTGCGCGCGCTGGCCGAGCGGCACCCCTCGGTGGGCGAGGTGCGCGGCGTCGGCATGTTCTGGGCGCTGGAGCTGGTCCGGAACAAGGAGACCCGCGAGCCCCTCGTCCCCTACAACGCGGCCGGCGAGGCCAACGCCCCCATGCTGGCCTTCGCGGGCGCCGCCAAGGCCCAGGGCCTGTGGCCGTTCGTGAACATGAACCGCACCCACGTCGTCCCCCCGTGCACCATCACGGAGGCCGAGGCCAAGGAGGGCCTCGCCGCCCTCGACGCGGCGCTGACGGCGGCGGACGAGTTCACCGTCTGACGCCGCCCCGCCCAGGAGCGCCGAAGGGCGTCCCCGGTCCCACGACCCGGGGGCGCCCTCGCGCGTGTGCCGGGCTTCCTCCCCCACCTCCTCCCCGTGGGGGAAAACCGCACGCCAGGTGGCCTATTCGTGCCGGTCGGGGCCCGTGCGGCGCGGCGGTCGCGGAGGCGGGCCCGAAACAGCCTCCCCGGAACGCGAACGCGTAAGGTGACGTGCTCGTAAGAGAACGCAGAGACCACGCACGAGACTGCGTACGCGTACGCGGATGGGGGAAGCGGACCACGATGCCCGGCACCGGCACCGGCGGCGGTAATGGCGCCGTGACTCGTAGCACCCTGCGGCAGCAGCTCGCGGACGCGCTCCGTGACGAGGTGCTGGCCGGCCGGCTGAAGCCCGGCCAGGAGTTCACGGTGAAGGAGATCGCCGAGCAGTACGGGGTGTCGGCGACGCCCGTGCGCGAGGCGCTGGTGGACCTGTCCGCGCAGGGGCTGCTGGACGCGGTGCAGCACCGCGGTTTCCAGGTGCACGAGTACTCGCTGGGCGACTACCGGCACATGGTCGAGGCCCGCATCCTCATCGGCGACGGCATGTTCCGCCGGCTCGGCGACCGGAAGATGGACACCCGTACCGCCGCGGCGCTCGCCGGCGTACGGCGGCGCGGCGAGGAGGCCCGGCGGGCCGCGGCCGCCGGTGACCTGAACATCCTGATCGGCTACGACCTGCGGTTCTGGCGCGAGCTGATCGTGCTGTTCGGCAACCCCTACCTCTCCGACTTCCTGCACCGGCTGCGGGTGCAGTCCTGGGTGTGCGCGGTGCAGCACCTGCGCCGGGCTGACGACCTGCGGGGCCGGCTGTGGGCCCGGTACACCGACCTCGTCGACGCGCTCAACCGCCGGGACGCGATCACCGCGCAGGAGATCATCGCCGAGTACGACGACCACTCGCTGAGCCTCGTGGAACGGCTGGCCGGCGAATGAGCGAGGCCCGCACGGGCGCCGGCCCCCGGGTCGGCGTCGATCTGTCCGTCGTCATCCCCGCGTACAACGAGGAGCGGCGCCTCGGCCCCACGCTCGACGCGATCGTCACCCACCTCACCGCGACCGAGGCCGCCGAGACCTGGGAGGTCCTCGTCGTCGACGACGGTTCGACGGACGGCACGCGCGAGGTCGTGGCCGCCGTCACCGAGCGCGACGCGCGGGTGCAGCTCGTCAGGGGCGGGCCCCGCAACCGGGGCAAGGGGCACGCCCTGCGCCTCGGGGTCTGCGCCTCGTACGGCCGCCGGGTGCTGGTCACGGACGCCGATCTCGCCGCCCCCATCGACGAGTTGGAGCTGCTCGACAAGGCGCTCAGCGACGGGCACGCGGCGGCGATCGGCTCCCGTGAGGCGCCGGGAGCCCATATCGAGCGGCGGCAGCACCGGCTGCGCGAGAACCTCGGCCGCGCGGGCAACCTGCTGATACGCGGGCTCGCGGTGCCCGGGATCCGCGACACGCAGTGCGGGTTCAAGCTGTTCGACGGCGAGCGGGCCCGCGAGGCGTTCGCCGCCTCCCGGCTGGACGGGTTCGGGATAGACGTCGAGATACTGCGGCACTTCCGGCGCGCCGACTGGTCCGTCGCCGAGGTCCCGATCCGCTGGTCCCACCAGCCCGGGTCGAAGATCCGGCCACGCGACTACGCCCGTGTCCTCGGCGAACTCGCCGTCCCTTTGGGCCCGTTCGGTCCGGTCGGCCGACGTCGTCGCCGTCACCGTCTTCCTGCTGATGGCAGTGGCCCTCTCCATCGGCCGCCGGCTGGACCCGAACGACCGCTACCTCCCCGACCCCCTCCAAGACGAGAACCACGCCCTGACCCGCCGCGGAGGCCGAAACGGCCCGCGCCGTCGTGGCCCACGACAAACACCCACATCCTCATCGGGTGCCTGGCCGAGCATGCCTGAACAAGCACCCTCGATCATCGTCGCAACGCCTCCGCCGGCGGCACCCGCGAAGCCCTCCATGCCGGATACAGCCCCGCCAGTACGCCCGTCACCAGACCGATCACCGGCGCCGCGGCCACCGTCTGCGGGTGGACGACCGGCGTCCAGTCGCGGGCCACCGCCACAGCGACGACCGACACCGTGCCGAGGCTCGTCCCGATGAGTCCGCCCAGTGCTCCCAGCGTCCCGGACTCCGCCAGGAACTGGGCCATGATGTGCTTGCCGCGCGCCCCGAGCGCCCGCCGCAGGCCGATCTCCCCGGTCCGCTCCAGCACCGCGACCAGGGTCGTATTCGCGATCCCGACCGCGCCGATCACCAGGCAGATCGCGGCCAGCAGCAGGAACAGCTGGTCCAGGTCCGACGTGACCTTCGTGCGCAGCGTGCGCGGATCCGGCGGCGGTACGGCCTTGAAGTACTCGGGGTGGTCCGGCCGCAGCGCGGTCGGCGCCAGCCGGGCCACCTGCCGGGCCGCGCCCACGTCCGTCGACACCAGCATCTTCGCGCCGCCGGACGGCGGCCCCCAGATCCGTTCCGCCGAGGTGCGCGGCACCATCACCGACAGCAGCAGCCCCGGCTCTCGCTCGACGTCGTCGATGATGCCGGTGACAGTGAACGGCTCGTCGCCGATGAACACCGCCGGGTGCGTCTCCAGCGTCGTGATGCCGAGCCGTGCGGCCACACTCTTGCCGATCACTGCGACGGACTGCGCCGAGTCGGAGGCGTAGGCGTCGTACAGCCGCCCTTGCTGAAGGTGCGGTACGGCCGCCCGCAGTGCCCCGGGCGACGCAGCGACGACGTCCGGTGCCTCCCCGCTGTCGTCACCGACCGGCGAGGACCGAACGCTGGTCCCGCTCGGCAGCCGGACCGTCCAGTGCACGCCCGCGCCCCGGACCCCGTTGAGCCGCTCCACCCGTTCGTCGGCGTCGACGGGAAAGCCCATTCCGACGAACTCGTTCTGCTCCAGCGCGTGGTCCTCGACGGTCACCTCGGTCGCCGCGAACAGATCGAAACGCGCGTCGATCTGGGAGGACGCGGTCGCCGTCAGCCCGAGCACAGCGACGAAGGTGCCGACGCCGAGCACGGTCCCGAGCGCGGTCAGCACCGACCGGGCGGGCCGCTGGAGCATCCCCGCGAGCGATTCCGCCAGCAGGTCGCGCGGTCCGAAGACGGAAGGGGCTACGGTACGAGCGCGGCTCTGTCGAAACCGCATACGGATCCTCACACGGGCCCTCATGAGATCGCACCCTCGCGCAGTACCCCGTCCCTGATCGCGACCACACGCGAACCCCGCTCGGCGACCGCACTGTCATGAGTGATCACCATGATCGTCATCCCGGACCGGTGCAACTCCTCCAGCAGCCGCAGCACCGACTCCGCGTTGCCGGAGTCGAGGTTGCCGGTCGGCTCGTCGCACAAGAGCAGGGACGGCCGGCCGACCAGGGCACGGGCGACTGCCACGCGCTGCCGTTCGCCACCGGAGAGCTGGGTGGGCAGGGCGTTCACCCGGTGCCCGAGGCCGACCTGCTCGAGGGCCTCGCGGGCGCGGGGACCGCGCTCGGCGTGGGGTGTGCCGTCGTAGACGAGCGCGAGCAGGACGTTCTCCAGGGCACTGCGATGCGGCAGCAGGTGGAAGGACTGGAAGACGAAGCCGATCCGGCGGCCGCGCAGCGCGGTCTGTTCGTCGTCCTTGAGCCCGCCGACGTCGATGCCGTCCAGCAGGTATGTTCCGGTGGTCGGGGTGTCGAGCAGTCCCGCGATGTTGAGAAACGTCGACTTGCCCGAGCCGGAAGGGCCGACGACGGTCACGAACTCGCCCCGCAGAACGGTGAGATCGCACGGCCGGAACGCCTCGACCTGGGGCGGTCCGGCGTAGGTGAGTCCGACCTGCCGGAACTCGATGACCGGCGGTTCACCGGAGAGCGGCGTCAACGCGTGCCCTGCTCGCGCACTCCGGTGACCACCTTGTCCCCTTCGGCCAGCCTGCCGCCGGACACGGGGGTGACCTCGACATAGCCGTCGCCAGTGGTGCCGGGCCGTACCTCCACACGTCGCTGCCGACCTCCGGGCTCGACGACGGTGACGACGCTCTTGCCGTCGGCGCCCGCCGACACGGCGGTCACCGGCAGGATCAGCGCTTTGCCCGACGTGGAGGCGGCCTCGATGGTGAGCCGTACGTCCTGGCCGGCCAGGACGGCGGGGAGGGCCTTGTCAGGTTCGACAACCATGAGGTACCCGTTCGTGCCGTCGGCCGCTGCCGCGGCCGCGGCCGCGGCGGACTGGTCGCCCTCCTGCTGCTGGGGCGCGGCGGTGGTCATGTCGGAGGCGACGGAGGTGACCTTGCCGGAGACGCTGACCTGGCTGGTCTCGGAAGTGATCTCCACCGTGCTGCCCGGACGGACCATCCCCTTCTGGTACTCCTCCAGGTAGCCATGCACGACCAGCTTCCCGGCCGAGACGGTCAGCACCGGGCCGGACACCTCGCTGCCGACCTTCGCCCGGACGGTGTCCACACGGGCCGGGAAGTCCCGCAGGAACAGCACCTCGGAAGCAGGCAGCATCGGGCCGTCGGCGGCCTCGGCCTTGGCCAGTTCGGCCCGTGCCCTGGCAAGGTCCTCACGGGCGCGCCGTTCGGTACGGCCGCCACCGCCGGCAGTCCCGGCAGAAGCCGAGGTCCCCGTGGTCTCCCCACCCTTGGTGCCGTCGCTCCCCGACTGCGCGTCCTCCACAGTCCGTTCCGCCGCCGTCACCGCGTCCTTGGCCGACTGCACCGCCTTGCCGCCGTCCGCCTGGGCGGGCAGCGGGTCGTATCCGATGGACCCGTAGAACGCGTTGAGCGCGCTCTTCGTCCCAGCCCCGAAGACGCCGGAGGCGTCCGCTCCCGTACCGTGGCCGAGGGCGCGCAGTTCGGTCTGGAGCTGGATGACGTCCGCGCCCTTCGCGCCGGGCTTGAGGTCCCGGTACACCGGCAGCCGGCCCTTGAGGGCGAAGACCGGGCGGCCGGAGACCTCCAGAAGTACGCGTCCGCGCTGCACCGCGTCGCCGGCCTGCAGCGGCTCCTTGGTGACGACCGGCTTGGCCGTGCCCTCCGCGGTGCCACCGCCGGTGCCGACGTCGGCGGACTGGGCGGCGGTCACCGTTCCACGCATCACGACCGTGTCGCGCAGCACACGCCGTTCGACGGGCGCGGTCAGAACGTCCTCGGGCGGCGGTCCGGCCTCCGCGGCCGCCTGCGCGGGGGACTTTATGACCGTGGAGGCGAGCACCCCGGCGCCGGTGAGCAGGACCGCGGCCAGGGCGACGCCGAGGACACGGGTGCGGTGCCGGGCCAGGTGAGAGCCGGAGTCCCGGCCGGACTCGTGCAAGGTCGGGTCTCCTACGAGGTTGAGACGATAGAGACGCACGCCCTCCTGGGCCTCCGAAGCCGTGCGGAGCAAGGGGCGTGCGTGATTCTCGGGCGATTCCCGGTTGATCGACGGCCGAGAAACCCTAACCAAGGAACCGGCGGCGCCACACCTGTCCCAAAGACCAGTAGAGACACACCAGTTCGATGATGTTGGATACCTTGGTTGCCAACCAGGAAGCCCTTACTTGTTTTCCGACCCGGCGACCAACATGTCATCAAAAGGCAGCAAAGACCTGCAATGAGAGGCAGTGTGCTGATGAGCAGCAACAAGGTTCGCCGCGCGGTGGTCATGGGTATGTCCCTGATCGCTCTCGGCTGCGGCGGCCTCGCCACGGCCGGCACCGCGTCCGCCGTGGGCGGCAACGGCTACTTGGAGTCCGGTGAGTTCGGCGAGTACTACAACTCGAACCAGGGCGGTTGCGTCTGGGACCTGGTGACCGAGGACTCCCAGTTCAACAACAACTGGTTCGTCGGCCCCTCCGGTTGCGCCGGCCGCAATGTCACGGTGAACGACAACACCGCGTCGTACTGGAACCGCCAGGGCGTCACCTGGGACGTCTACACCGATGCCAACTACGGCGGCGTCCACGGCTGGATCCCGGCCGGCAACCAGGGCAACTACTCCTCGAACTTCAAGAACGAGGTCTCTTCCGCGAAGAAGTGACCCGGCCGTGAAACACGACTGCCGTTCCGCCCGAAAGCACCGGGCGGAACGGCAGTCGCCGCATGGTACCGCGCCCAATCGGAGTTACGTTGTCCCGCTCACGCGCCCCGCGCCACCCCGCCCGCCCGGCCGCGAACGCCAGCGCCCTGATCCTGGCCGCGCTCGTCCTCTCCGGCTGCTCCGAGGGAAAGACTGGGAGCGACGCCGACGGCGAACCGCCGATCGCGAAGACCGCCGTCGCCCTGGACACGGCCGGACTCAAGTTCCCGCTGGACGGCTACCAGGCCACCCCGGAGCAGCGCTCCACGCTCGATCGCGCCCAGATCGTCCTCACCGACCAGTGCATGCGCCGCTACGGCTTCCGCTACTCCGCTCAGCCCGCGGACACCTCCCGCGCCGAGCCGGAGAACACCCGCCGCTACGGCGTCTCCAGCCCCGAACGTGCCGCCCTCCAGGGCTACGCGCCGCCCGTGATCACCCACGCCAAGGCGCCGACCCCGGGCGAACTGAGCCCCAACGAGCGGCTCGTGCTCTTCGGTGTCGATCGCCAGGACCCGGCCAAGCTGCCCCGCAGCCAGGAGCAGGCCGAAAACTCCCATGCCGGGTCCCAGGCCATCGGGGGCCGAAAGGTGCCCGTAGGCGGGTGCCTGCACGAGGCGAACCTCAAGCTGTTCCGCCCCACCGACGACACGGTCGACTTCCAACTCGCGCAGAACCTGTCCTTCGAGGCGTACGGCCGCTCCAAGCAGGACTCCCGGGTCATCGATGCGATACGGGCCTGGTCCACATGCATGGCAGAACGCGGTTACCACAGCGACGAACCGGTCAGCCCCGTGAAGGATCTCGGACTGGGCGAGAACGACTTGGCCGGCCCGAAGGCGATCGCGGCGGCGAAGCAGGACGTCGCCTGCAAGAAGAAGGTGAATCTCGTCGGGGTGTGGTCCGCCGTCGAGACCGCCTACCAGCAGCGGCTCATCGACAAGAATGCGGAGAACTTGGCGAAGGCCAAGGACCAGCTGTCCGACCGCATGAGGGTGGCCGACTCCTTGATCAAGTGACCAAGGCCGAAGGACGAACGGGGGAACAGGGGAGGAATGCACCGTACCTGCACGAGCTGCCCGGATACGGAGACCGAGGGGCCCATGGCCCTCATATGCGACGCGCTGGGCATCGTCGACTCGCTGAGCAAGCGGGAGCACGAGGTGCTGCGTGTCCTGTCCGGCGGGGCCTCCGACCGGGAGATCGCCGAGCGGATAGATATCACGGTCCGTACCGCCAAGTGGCACGTGGCCAATCTGCGGGTGAAGCTGGGAGGCCTCAGCCGCCTCCAAGTCTGCCTGGTCGCCACGCTCGCACACCTGCGCCACGTGCCGTGCGAACAAGCCGTACGGAGGGTACAAGTCGCATCAGGGGGCCTCGACGCACCCTGTAGCGACTACCCTTCCCTGACCACCCTGCCCGCAGGGTGCGGCCTGTGATCGACCTTCACTAGGAGCTTTCCATTGGCCTGTGACCTCTGGCTGGTCCCGCTCGTCGACGTGCTCTGCCACACGCCCGACAACCCCTTCGCCGAGGAACTCGCGCTCTACAACCAGGTGCTGGGCGAGGCCGGACTGCCGCCGGTGCCGGTGTACCAGTACATGCCCGGGCTGACCGGGGAGGTCGCCCCGATCGCGGGCTTCGACTACGACGCGCTGCACTTCCTGCGCCGGGCGTACCTGTTGCAGGTGTGCGGGCTGCCGGTGACGCCGGTGGGTGAGCTGGGCGGCGACTACGAGCAACTGCTGGAGATGTTCGAGACGACGGCCCAGCAGTCGCACCTCGTCTGGCACTACGACCACGCGGGCGCGTACGTCCCCGTGGACTTCCCGCACCCGCTGGCCAACGACGAACTCCTCGCGGGCAACGGCCCCCTGGGCTCCTCCCAGGGCCTGCTGCGCGAACTGGAGATCGTGGCCCCGGCGATCGGGATCGACCCCGCGAACCCGCCGCTGGCCCCGGCGCCGCCGCTCGCGCCGACGTCGTTGGAGGAACCGGCCGCTCCCGCGCCGTTCGACTCCAGCCCCTTCGCCCGCGAACGCCATGTCTGGCTGGGCCTGAACGCGGCGGCGACCCGCAGCCTGGCGCAGGGATCGATGATCATCTTCAGTTGAGGAGTGGCGGCGAGGGCCGCAGGGACCGGGTGTGCGTCACCTGAGCTCGACTCGGCTCAGTCCCGCTCAGCCCCGCTCAGCTTGGCGAGCCCCTTCTGCAGGTCGTCGAGGTTCATGACCGGCGTGTAGTCGATACTGGCGCCCATCTCCCCGAACAGCGGATCGGCGATCGAGGGCATGTCGGAGGAGTCCGTCATGTCGAAGAACAGGTACATCGTGCGCCGGCCCTGATCGACGGTGAAGTAGGAGGCCTCCGGCCTGGTGCGCTCCATGAGCGCCTCCATCATCTGGGGCAGCTTGCCGCTCCGCAGCATCTCGCTCGACAACTGGGTGTCGAAGGACGCCTTCAACAACACGCGCATGGCAGTCTCCTCTCCTGCCCCCTGAGGACTCCCGGGCACCACCCCCCTCTCCCACCCCGTGGACCACACCGGGCACGACCTCAGGATATGCCCGCTGGGCGAAGAATGTCCGATGAGATGCCCGGCCATGCCCGCCCCAGGAAACCCGGATGCAGACGGGCGAGGGCCGCGGGCACGATGCGCCCATGGCCACCGACCTGGACGGGATGATCGAGTGCCGCCCCGGCGCGCGCCTGTGGGACCCCGACGACGAGGACTCCGCCTGGCACGCCGCCATGGACCCCTTCGTCCTGAACGTGGGCAACGCGTACGACGCTCGCCTGCCTCTTCGGTGTCCGCGGCGACACCGGTTTCCGCCCCCTCGCCGAGAACCGGGGCTTCCCGGACACCGCGTCCGAGAGCCCTGCGGAACGCGCACGCCCCGCAGATGGGCCGCGCCACCCTGGCCCTCGACCCCGCCCACCCCGCCGCGGCCCAACGCGAACTCGACCGCCTCACCGCCCTCGCCCGACGGTGCGGCGTGGAGGGGACATGGCCGACGGGGCGGCCGGCTCGGTCGAGTCGGCCGCCCCGTCGGTCAAGGCGTGGGTCCGTGAGGGATCCGGTGGGTGCGCTAGATGAACGAGTTGATCTCGATCGTCTCGTCGCGGCCCGGGCCCACGCCGATGGCGGAGATCGGGGCGCCGGACATGTCCTCCAGGGCCTTGACGTAGTTCTGCGCGTTCTTCGGCAGGTCGGAGAAGGACTTCGCCTTGGTGATGTCCTCGGACCAGCCCGGCAGGGTCTCGTAGACCGGCTTGGCGTGGTGGAAGTCGGTCTGGGAGTAGGGCAGCTCCTCGACGCGCTTGCCGTCGATCTCGTAGGCCACGCAGACCGGGATCTGCTCCCAGCCGGTGAGGACGTCGAGCTTGGTGAGGAAGAAGTCCGTCAGACCGTTCACCCGGGTCGCGTACCGGGCGATGACCGCGTCGAACCAGCCGCAGCGGCGGTCACGGCCGGTGGTCACACCCCGCTCGCCGCCGATCCGGCGCAGCGCCTCGCCGTCCTCGTCGAACAGCTCCGTGGGGAACGGGCCGGCGCCGACACGGGTCGTGTACGCCTTGAGGATGCCGATGACGCGACTGATCTTCGTCGGGCCGACGCCCGCACCCGTGCAGGCACCGCCGGCCGTCGGGTTCGAGGAGGTCACGAAGGGGTACGTGCCGTGGTCGATGTCCAGGAGCGTGCCCTGGCCGCCCTCGAAGAGGACCACCTTGTCGTCGTCGAGCGCCTGGTTGAGGACCAGGACCGTGTCGGCGACGTACGGGGCGAGCTTGTCGGCGTAGCCCAGCAGCTCCTCGACGACCTGCTCGACGGCGATGGCGCGCCGGTTGTAGAGCTTGGTGAGGATCTGGTTCTTGACGTCGAGGGCCGCCTCGACCTTCTGCGTCAGGATCGACTCGTCGTACAGGTCCTGCACCCGGATGCCCACGCGGTTGATCTTGTCCGCGTAGGTGGGGCCGATGCCCCGCCCGGTCGTGCCGATCTTGCGCTTGCCGAGGAAGCGCTCGGTGACCTTGTCGACGGTCACGTTGTACGGCGTGATGATGTGAGCGTTGCCGCTGATCAGGAGCTTGGACGTGTCGACGCCGCGCTCGTTCAGACCGCTCAGCTCGGAGAGCAGGACCGACGGGTCGACGACGACGCCGTTGCCGATGACCGGAGTGCACTCCGGGGTGAGGATGCCGGAGGGGAGAAGGTGGAGGGCGTACTTCTGGTCGCCGACGACGACCGTGTGGCCGGCGTTGTTGCCGCCCTGGTAGCGGACCACGTAGTCCACGGATCCGCCGAGCAGGTCGGTGGCCTTCCCTTTACCCTCGTCACCCCACTGAGCACCGAGCAGCACAAGTGCGGGCACGCGCGTACACCCCTTCCGGGCGGGGCATGTCCAAGGTCGGGGGCGTACGCGGTGGCTTGAATGCTCACCGCGTGCACCGCGACCGTCGTTGGTCGCACACTGTGGACCCGGATGCCCCGGAATAGACGAAGCCCCTGGCGCAATAGCGCAAGGGGCTCTTGCACAAAGATGCTACCCGAGGAAGCGAGGCAGGACCGAGGTGGCGACTGGCGACCAGCTCCTCGTGGTCATCGACCCCCTCGCCCGTCACACGGACGGTGAGGCGGTAAGGATCGCGAAAGACGTGCTCAGCGCGGGTGCGGCGAGTACGAAAGTGTGCCTCCCGGAAGGGCCCGAGGAATTCGCGCGGGTGCTCGCACGGCGGGGTTCCCGACGGCCGGTGGTGGTCGGGGACGACCGTGCGCTGCTGCGCGCGGTGGCTCTTCTGCACCGGCAGCGGGAGCTGGCGGCGTGCGCGCTGGCGATGGTTCCGGTGGGGCCGGCGCAGGGCCTCGCCCGGTCGCTCGGCGTGCCGACCGGCGCCGTGGCCGCCGCGCGGGCCGCCCTCGACGGTGTCGAACGACGGCTGGATCTGCTCGTCGACGACAGCGACGGGGTGGTGCTCGGCACCCTGCGGATCCCGGCGCCCGCGGGAGCGACCGCCGTCGACGCGGCGGCGGAGGCCGACGAGGACGCGGCGGCGGCCGAGGCCGGGACCGGATTCGGCGTCGGGGCGGGGACCGGTGCGGGGGCGGGGGGTGATTCCTCCGGGCACCAGTCGTGGTTGCGGAGCTGGCCGCAGTCCCTGGTGCGGACGTTGTCCGCGCGGCCGCCCCGGATCGCGCGGGTGGCACGGCCCGCCCGGATGCGGGTCGCCGCCCCGGCCGTGACCGGTCCGACCCGGCTGCGGGTGGAGGTGGACGGGGTGACGCTCGTCGATCTCGACCAGCCGGTGCGGGGCGTGTCGATCGCCCCCGGCACGGACGGCGGCGCGGACGTCGAGGTCCGGCCGGTCTCCGTGGGCGCCGAGGCCGCGCCGCTGCGGGCGGTGGGGCAGCGGGTGACGGTCTCCGGCGCGGACTTCCGCTACCGGGCGGACTCCCTGGTGGTGTCCGGACCGGTACGGACCCGCACGTGGACGGTCCGGGAGGGGGCGTGGGGGTTGACGCTGCCGGGATGACGGGGCGGGCGGGAAGGGACGTTGCAGGGCGCCCGGCGGGTGTCGGGCGCCCTGGGTCACCTGGTCGTCGGCGGTTGCTTGCCGGCGAGTGGCGGTGTCAGCAGCCGGCGGCCCACGTGTGGGAGTCGCCGTCGTCGTTGGCGGCGCCGTTGTAGCCGACCTCCTGGCCGGGGGTGAGGCAGATGGTCATGTGGCCGCCGAGGTTGCCGCTGGAGTAGACCTTGACGTGGTCCTTGATGCCGGCCCCGGAGATGCCGTGGTTGGCCCAGGAGGAGTCCTCGTCGGCGATGTTGCTCTCCCACCAGTGGTCGTCGCCCGGCCACTCGATCTTCATGCCGGAGAAGTTGGCGTCGGTCCACACGCAGAAGTTGCCGCTGCCGCAGGCCGCGGCCTGTGCGGAGGCCGAGGCGGTGAGGACGGCTCCGGCGGACAGGAGCACGGCGGAGAGCAGGGCGGTACAGCGCTTCACGGTCGAGCGGTTCACGGTGGTACGGGTCCCTTCGGTGGGGGGTCGGTTCGGCGGGGGTTGGTTCGACGGGGGGTCGGTTCGGCGGGGATCGGATCGACGGGGATCGGATCGACGGGGATCGGATCGACGGGGATCGGATCGGCGAGGCTCGGATCGGCGAGGCTCGGATCGGCGAGGCTCGGATCGGCGGGGGTCGGTTCTCCTCGGTGTCGTGCCGGATCAGGGCGACGAGTCGTCGTTCCGGCGCTGGAGCAGGGCTTCGGCCTCGGTCAGGGCGCGGGTCCGCAGCCGCCGCCAGTCGGCGAGTTCGGTGCTGCGGTCGGCGCGGACCTCGGCGAGGGTGCGGTCGCTGTGGGCGGCCTCGGGTTCGAGGTTGTTGACGATCGTCGACGTGCGGAACCAGCGGCGCTGGTCGCCGTAGAGCCGTCGCTGGGCTGCGGCCAGACAGCCGTCGGTGTGGGCGCGGACGACGTACCCGGTGGGCAGCCGCAGCGACAGTTCGGTGCGGCCCCCGCCGAACATCGCCTCCGCGACCCGCTCCCGCTCGGCGTCCGGCGGCGGACTCTGCCCCGGCCGCGGGGGTGTGAGCCCCTGCCGGACGAGGCAGTCGTCGGTGAGCCGCTGGGTCGCCGCCTTGATGACGTCGTCGGGCGAGAGCCGGGTCGGCGCCGGGGCGGCCGTACAGCCGGTCAGAGCCGCCCCGCCGACGAGCAGCAGCCCGCACACCAGCGGACCGACGGTGGCCGGCCGGCCACGTCGGGCGGGCCTGGTCGTGGCCGGGGGCGTGGTCAACCCGCCTCGCACCCCATCTTCGTGTCGCTGACGCCGTCGAACTTGGTCGCCCAGTCGCTCCAGTCGTCGTCGTAGTCGTCGGGGCGGATCTCCCGGTACAGGCAGCCGCCGCCCGCGCGGAAGTGGATGGCGTAGACGCTGACCGGGGCGTGGGAGTCGAAGGAGTACGCGTGGCGCTTCACCCGGGGCGCGGCCTCGCGGTAGCCGGGCGGGGCGTAGTCCCAGGCGCCGCCGGGCCCCATCTGGCCGCGCTCGGGCCAGAAGTACACATGGCCGGGCGGGACGGCGGCAGGGGCGACGGGCGCGGCCTGGGCGGCCGGAACGGCCGGGGACGCGGTCATGAGGAGCGCGGTGAGGGCGGTGAGGGCGGTGAGGACGGCGGCCGGGACGGCGAGACGGCGGGTGAGGCGGAGGGCGGGACGGCGCATGCGGTGATTCCCCGTGGCTGGCGTTGACGTGGTCGGACGCGGTCAGCCGGAGCTGACGCGGTGACCTTCCCAGGCTTTGTTCCGGTATGCGACCTATCACCCGATCAGGGGCCCCGCACATTCCGGAAGTTGACGAGGAATCTTTAAAGGTCTGGTTGACAAACATTTAACGCGTCGAGACTCTTGGCCGACTCATTCGGGCCAGAGAGTTCCGGTTCAGCGGCAGTGCGCGGCGCGACGACGGCGACCAGGAAGGGGCCACCCGATGGCAGTTCAAGAGGGCGTTGCCCCGGACGCGTCCGAGACGGGCGCGGGGGGCGAAGGTACGGTTCACCGGCTCAAGCCCAACGCCGTGGGCCTGTTGGGCGTGGTCTTCATGGCCGTCGCCACCGCCGCGCCGATCACCGCGATGACGGGCAACGTGCCCTTCATCGTCTCGTCCGGCAACGGCATCGGCGCACCGGCGAGCTACCTCGTCGCAATGGTCGTGCTGGCAATCTTTTCCGTCGGTTTCACGTCGATGGCGAAGCACATCACCTCCACCGGTGCCTTCTACGGCTTCATCTCCTACGGCCTCGGCCGCACCGTCGGCCTCGCCTCGGGGCTCCTCGCGACGTTCGCGTACGTCGTCTTCGAGCCGGCCCTGATCGGCATCTTCTCCGTCTTCGCGACGACGACCCTGGAGGACCAGACGGGCGCCCACGTCCCGTGGTGGGCCTTCGCGCTCCTGATGCTGGCCGTGAACGCCATGGGCACCTGGTGCGGTGTGTCGGTCGCCGAGAAACTGCTGGTGGTGCTGCTGGCCACGGAGGTCTTCATCCTGGCCGTGATGGCGGGGGCGGTCGCCCTGAACGGCGGCGGCCCGCACGGCTTCACCTTCGGCCCGGTCAACCCCGTGAACGCCTTCCAGGGCACGTCCGCCGGTCTCGGCCTCTTCTTCGCCTTCTGGTCGTGGGTCGGCTTCGAGTCGACGGCGATGTACGGCGAGGAGTCCCGCGACCCGAAGAAGATCATCCCCAAGGCGACGATGATCTCGGTCCTCGGCGTCGGCGTCTTCTACGTCTTCGTCTCCTGGATGGCGATCATCGGCAACGGCGAGCGGGAGGCGGTCGCCGCGGCCTCCTCCGCGAACCCCCTCGCGATGTTCTTCAACCCCACCGAGCAGTACGTGGGCCACTGGGCGGTCGTCGTCATGCAGTGGCTGATGATCACCGGTTCGCTGGCGTGCGGCATGGCCTTCCACAACTGCGCGGCCCGCTACCTCTACGCGCTGGGCCGCGAGGGCGTCGTCCACTCGCTCCGGAGGACCATCGGCCGTACCCACACCCGCCACGGTTCCCCGCACATCGCGGGCCTGGTCCAGACGGCCGTCACCGCCGTCCTGCTCCTCGCGTTCGCCCTGGCCGGCAAGGACCCGTACACCGGCACGTACGTCCTGCTCGCCATCCTCGGCACGATGGCCATCCTGATCGTGCAGGCGGTCTGCTCCTTCGCGGTGCTGGCCTACTTCCGCACCCACCACCCCGAGTCCCGCCACTGGTTCAGGACGTTCACCGCTCCGCTGGTCGGCGGCGTGGCGATGCTGGCGGTGGTGGTCCTGCTGGTGTCGAACATGGGGGTCGCGGCGGGTCCGGAATCCGGTTCGCTCGTCCTGCGGGCGACACCGTGGATCGTCGCCCTCATCGCCACCGCCGGCCTCGCCTACGCCCAGTACCTGAAGCACCGGGCCCCGGAACGGTACGCCCTGCTGGGCCGGACGGTCCTGGAGGAGACGAAGGAGCGGTAGGCGACCGGGACGACGGCGTCACCGACGCGACCACCGGCCTCTTCGCGACCATGCCGGACGTGCTCGTGGGCGACGACACCGCCCACCTCGCGTCCACCCGTTACGAGGACTGGCTCAAGCAGAGCTGACCAGGACGCGGGGCACGCGGGTTGCGGGGCACGCGGGTTGCGGGGCGCGGGGCACGGATCACGGGCGGGCCGTTCGGCTACGGCCGGCCGCCCGTGGCCCGGTGCGTCGAGCGTTCGTGGATTCTGGCCCCGGGGGCCACTCCGCGCATGCCGTTGCCGTCGGCCGGCCCAGCCTGCGGCTCGGCCGACCGTGCGGCGGTGCGGGACCCCGGCGCGTTCCGTCACATGGGGGCGTGTGGGGTCACGTGGGGATGAGGCTCGGCCACCACGGGGGGACGTTGCCCGGGCAGAGGGGCGCGGGGTACGAGTTCGGGAGACCGAGCCAGGTCACGAGGAACCAGGTGAACCACAGCGTGAACACCAACCCCGCGGCGCGTGCCGCCCTTCGGTGACGGCGTCCGAGCGTGCCGTACAGGACGAGCCAGGGGATCGCCGCGGCGATCCAGATGACCGGAGCGAGGAGGAGCAGGGTCATGCCGTTGGTACCGCCGCCGACATCGCACACGGCCCACGCCCTGCCGATGGCGACGACCGACACCACCGCGGCCAGCCCGCCGAAGAGGGCACTCGGCCCGACCCCCTTGGACCAGTGGCCCTGAGGACCCGACGGTTCCGCTGCCATGACGCTTCTTCTGGCATAAATACATCGTTGACAACACACTGTTTGCATCCGACGCTGGACGCATGACCTCGAAGCCATCGGAACCGTCGACCGGCCTCTCCGACCCGGTCGGCCCCTCCGACCCGCCCAACGGCCCCTCCGACCCGCCCAACCTGTCCAACCCTTCCAGCTCCAGCCCCTTCACGCCCCCGAGTGCCGATGAGGCGCGGGCTCGGCGGGCGTACGCCTCGCTGTTCCGGATCGCCGAGCGGCACGCCGCCACGGACGGGCAGCGGCGTCGGCAGACGCACCCCGATGTGCTGAGCCCGCACGAGGCGGTCCGGCTGGTGTCGTTCCTGCTCAGCGGTGCCGCTCTGCTGGAGGACGGCGAACCGGAGGTCGACCGGGCGGACATCACCGCCGCGCTGAGCCTCGTCCCGCTGGTCCGCGCCGAGATGGACGAACTGGAGGTCGGACTCCTGGAGATGGCCCGGGGGCGGGGCATGACATGGCCGGAGATCGCGTTCGGTCTGGGCCTGCAGACCCCGCAGGCCGCCCGCCAGCGCTACGAACGCCTGGCCAGCCGTACGGAGAAGGGCGTCGAGTAGCGGGGTGACCGCTCTCGCCGGTCAGCCCCGGCCGAAGATCTGGTCGCGGTGGGTCCGCCAGCGGCCCATCATCGCCTCGAGCTCGACCTCGATGAACTCGAAGAACGCGAGGGTCTCGGCGAGCCGGCGGCCCGCCGGGCTGTCGGCGCCTAGGCTCGCGACCCCCTCGCGCAACGTGTCCTCCCACCGCTTGATGAGCGCCTCGCGGTTGGTGAGGGCCTCGTACCACTGGTCGCTGTGGACGCGGTAGCGCTCGCGCCGTGAGCCGGGTTCACGCTCGCGGGACACCATGTGCACCTGGGCCAGATAGCGGACGGCGCCCGATACGGCGGCGGGGCTGATCCGCAGCTGTTCGCCCAGCTGGACGGAGGTCAGCGCGCCGGTGTCCGAGGCGAGGAGCGCGGCGAAGACCCGGGCCGGCATCCGCTGCATCCCGGCCTCGACCAGCTGCGCCGCGAAGTGCTCGACGAAACGCGAGACCGACTCGGGATCCCGCCCCGCACCACCCTGGGCCGTGCCGTCCACCGAGTCGCCGTCCGGCGAGCCCGCGTCCGGCACCTTTCCGGCCTCGGACCCGGACTTCCATTCCGCCATCGCTGGATCATCTCCCCTGGTCAGGCACCCCAGGTCAGGCACCCCAGGCGCATGCGAACCGCACCCCCGCCAGTCTACTGTCCGTTCATACGGTTCCTTAACTTCACAAATTTCTGAAGTAAGCGTACGTTCTGAAGCATGATGAAGGCCCACCCCGCCATCGAGGTCTCCGGACTCCACAAGACCTTCGGACGGACCCACGCGCTCGCCGGCCTCGACCTGACCGTCGAGTCCGGCGAGGTCCACGGCTTCCTCGGCCCCAACGGCGCCGGCAAGTCGACCGCCATCCGCGTCCTCCTCGGCCTGCTGCGCGCCGACTCCGGGGCCACCCGCGTCCTCGGGCGCGACCCGTGGAAGGACGCGGTGGAGGTGCACCGCCGCATCGCGTACGTACCCGGCGACGTCACCCTCTGGCGGAACCTCTCCGGCGGCGAGGTCATCGACCTCTACGGCCGGCTGCGCGGCGGCCTGGACGCCCGCCGCCGTACCGAGCTGATCGGACGTTTCGAGCTGGACCCCACGAAGAAGGGCCGCACCTACTCGAAGGGCAACCGCCAGAAGGTCGCCCTGGTCGCCGCCTTCGCCTCCGACGTCGACCTGCTCATCCTCGACGAACCGACCTCCGGCCTCGACCCGCTGATGGAGGAGGTCTTCCAGCAGTGCGTACGCGAGGAACGCGACCGGGGCCGTACCGTCCTGCTGTCGTCCCACATCCTCAGCGAGGTCGAGGAGTTGTGCGACCGGGTGAGCATCATCCGCAAGGGCGTCACCGTCGAGAGCGGCTCCCTGGCCGAACTGCGCCATCTGACCCGTACGGCCGTCGCCGCCGAGCTCGCCTCCCCGCCGGGCGACCTGTCGCGCCTCCCCGGCGTCCACGGCCTCGACGTCCAGGGCAACCGGGTCCGCCTCCAGGTCGACACCGACAAACTCGACGCCGTCCTGCGCTCGTTGACCGAATCCGGCGTACGGTCCCTGACCTCGACGCCGCCCACACTGGAAGAGCTCTTCCTGCGGCACTACCAGGACGGCCGGAACACGGGCGGCGGCCAGGACGGCGACCAGGACGGCGCCACCTCCCGCTCGTCGGAGAGGACGGCCCTGCGATGACCAGCGTCGACAAGGCGGCCTCGCCCGCGTCCTCGTCGGCGTTCGCCGTGCGGTCCGGTGGGGCGCGTCAACTGGCCGGTACGGGTGTGCTGTTGCGGTTCGCGCTGCGGCGGGACCGGGTGATGGTGCCGGTGTGGGTCGCGGTGACGGGACTGATGGTCCTCTCCATGCCGGGCAGCCTGCGGAGCCTGTACGGCACCGCCGCCGAACGCGCCGACCTGGTGCGTCAGATGACCACCAACTCGTCGCTGCGCGCCCTGGTCGGGCCCGTCTTCGACGACTCCCTCGGCGCCCTGACCGCCTGGCGCGTCGGCGTCTACGCCGGTGCCCTCGCCGCTGTCATGAGCCTCCTCGTCGTCATCCGCCACACCCGCGACGAGGAGGAGAGCGGCCGGCAGGAGGTGGTCGCGTCGGGGATGGTGGGGCGCCGGGCCCCGTTGACGGCGGCGCTGCTGACGGCGGCGATCGCGAACGGCGCGCTGGCGCTGCTGGTCGCGGTCGGGCTGGCCGGGCAGGGCGCGGCGGGCGCGCTGGCCTTCGGGCTGGGGATCGCGGGCGTCGGGATGGTGTTCGCGACGATGGCCGCGGTGGTCGCGCAGCTCACGGAGAGCGCGCGGTTGGCGCGGGGGCTGACGGCCGGGGTGCTGGGGGTGGCGTTCGTACTGCGGGCCGCGGGCGACGCCTCCGCGAACGAGGGTTCGTCTGCTCTGACCTGGCTGTCGCCGTTGGGCTGGCTGGAGAACGAGCGTTCGTTCGCGGATGAGCGGTGGTGGGTGCTGCTGCTCTTCGTCGGAGCCGCCCTGGCCCAGGGCGTGGTGGCGTACGGTCTCGCCGGGCGCCGTGACGTCGGCATGAGCTTCCTGCCGACCCGGCCGGGACCGGCGGCGGGGCGCCTGGCTACGGCGGGCGCGCTGGCCTGGCGGTTGCAGCGGGGCAGCGTGCTCGGCTGGAGCATCGGTTTCCTCCTCGCCGGGGTCGTCTACGGCGGACTGACCGAGGGCGCGGCCGACCTGGTCGCCGACAACGAGGGCGCCCGCCAGATCTTCGAACGCATGGGCGGCCGGTCCGGCCTCACGGACGCGTTCCTCGCGTCGATGATCGGCATGCTCGGGCTGATCGCCGCGCTGTACATCGTGGGCGCCGTCCTGCGGCTGCACGGCGAGGAGAGTTCGGGCCGGGCGGAACCCCTTCTCGCCAACGCCGTGGGCCGGCTGCGGTGGGCCGCAGGTCATCTGGCCATCGCCTTCGCCGGTTCCGTGTGGATCATGCTCCTCGCCGGCCTGGGCTTCGCCCTCGGCTACGGCAAGGAGTTCGGCCCGATCCTGGGCGCCTGTCTCGTCCAGGTCGCCGGGGTGTGGGTCATCGGCGGGGCCGCCGTCCTCGTGCACGGTCTCGCGCCACGGGTGGCCATCGCGGCCTGGGCCCTCGCCGGCGCCGTCCTCCTGATCGGCTGGATCGGCCCCGCCCTCAACGCCCCCCAGGCCGTCCTCGACCTCTCCCCCTACGGCCACCTGCCGAAGCTGCCGGGCGGGGAGATGGACTGGGCCCCGGTACTGACCCTGGTCGGGCTGGCGGTACTGCTGGTGGCGGGGGGCATGGCGGGACTGAGGCGGCGGGACGTCATGAGCTGAGCCGACTCCCTCCGGCGGCGGGCGGCGAGCAACGGGCGGCGGGCAACGGGTGACGGGCAACGGGTGACGGGCGGCGGGCAACGGGTGACGGGCGGCGGGCGGCGGGCGGCGGGCGGCGGCAGGGGTTACTGCACGTCGACGAAGTCCCCGGTCGCCTTCACGGCGGGCGTGGTGGAGGTGCCGGTGAAGTACCAGCGCCAGTAACCGTCCGTGGACGCGGTGACAGTCGTCGCCAAGGTGCCCGTACCGGAGGTGTTCACCGTCTTGACAGTGCTGTATGTGGTCGTGCCGGCCTTGCGGAACTGGAGCTTCACGGGCCGGCCGGTGTAGCCGCGGTAGTCGAGCGTGTCCCAGTTGGCGCGGGTCAGCGCCCCGGTGACGTCGAGGGTCCTGCCCTTGGCGATCGGCTCCGGGCTCGCGTTCACGGACAGCTTGGCGTGCCGTTGCAGCCGGGTCGTCGTGTACGCGTCCCGTACGGTCCAGCTGATCTCGTCCGCGTACGCGGACGGGCCTATGACGCCGCCCAGCACAACGGCGGCGAGGCCGGCGAAAAGCGCGCGCTTGCGCATGCGTCTCCCTGGCGGATGACGATCCGACCACTGACGGCCACCGCCGGTACCTGGGAGCACGGAGGCATCGCGGCACCGACGGGCGCACAGTGGACTCGCTCCCTACCAGCGGCCGGCAGGCTCACAACGTCACCCGACCGGTGACGGCCGGCGCGGGCGGACAGTGCGCGGGTGGACGGCACGCTGGGGGACGGTGCCCAGGCGGACGGCATGCAGGGGGACGGGCTGAGCGCCCCGCCCGTGGCGCGGATCGCTCTACGCCAGCTCCACCTGGAGCGCTTCCAGCCCCCGGATCACGAAGTTCGGCTTGCGCTTCGGCTCCGCCGCGAGGGACAGCGTGGGGGCCTTCTCCAGCAGGGCCCTCATCGACGCCGCCAGCTCGATCCGGGCGAGGGGCGCGCCGATGCAGTAGTGGATACCGGCGCTGAAGGAGATGTGCGGGTTCTCCTTCCGGGTGAGGTCGAGCTTCTCCGGGTCGGCGAAGACGGCCGGGTCGTGGTTCGCGGAGCCGAACAGCATCGCGATCTCCGCGCCCCGCGGCACGGTCGTGCCGTCGATCTCGATGTCGTCCAGCACCCAGCGCTCGAAGAGCTGGAGCGGGGTGTCGTACCGCATCAGCTCCTCCACGGCTCCCGGCACCAGCGAGTGGTCCGCGCGCAGGGCCGCCAGCTGGTCGGGGTTGCGGAACAGCGCCCACCAGCCGTTCACCGTGGCGTTCACGGTCGCCTCGTGGCCCGCGTTCAGCAGCAGCACACAGGTGGAGATCATCTCCTGCTCGGTGAGCCGGTCGCCCTCGTCGTACGCGGCGATCAGCCCCGAGATCAGGTCCTCGCCCGGCTTCTCCCGACGGTGCGCGATCAGCTCCCGGAGGTACTCCGAGAACTCCACCGACGCCCGCACCGCCTTCTTCGCCGTCGCCTCCGACGGGCTCAGCTCGTACATCCCGCAGATGTCCGCCGACCAGGGCCGCAGCTGCGCCCGGTCCGCCTCGGGGACACCGAGCATCTCGGCGATCACCGCCACCGGCAGCGGCTCGGCGACATCCGCCAGCAGATCACCGCCGCCGGCCTCGACCAGCCCGGCGACCAGCTCGCCCGCCAGCCCTTCCACATACGGCTTCAGCTGCTCCACCGTGCGCGGCGTGAACGCCTTCGACACCAGCCGCCTGATCCGGGTGTGGTCCGGGGGCTCCAGGTCCAGCATCCCGTGGTCGTTCAGCGTGTGGAACGGCTCGTGCTCCGGCGGCGGCGCGGTCCGGCCGAAGTCCTCGTGCGTGAACCTGTGCTGGTACGTCCGGCCCAGCCGCCGGTCCCTCAGCAGTGCCGAGACATCCGCGTGGTGCGCGACGAGCCACTGGTTCGTGGGCTCGAAGTACCGCACCCGGCCCCGCGCCCGCAACTCGGCGTACGCCGGGTACGGGTCCGCCACGAAGTCGGGGTCCCACGGATCGAATGCGAGGTCGGAAGCAGCTGCCATGGACGGACGCTAACCCGCCACCCGCCTCCCTGAACAGAGCCGTCCCGCCGCATGACCTCGACAAACCTCGTTCGGTTCAGCCGGGGGTGACCAGCCTGGCCTCGTAGGCGAAGACCGCTGCCTGCGTGCGGTCACGCAGCCCCAGCTTCACCAGGACCCGGCTGACATGGGTCTTGATGGTCGACTCCGCCACGACCAGACGCTCGGCTATCTCCGAGTTGGAGAGGCCCTGGGCGATCAGGACGAGGACCTCCGTCTCGCGGTCGGTCAGCTCCCCGTAGGCCAGCTGCGCCGCGGCCGACGGGCGGGGGATCTCGGCGAGCCTGGAGAACTCGGTGATCAGACGCTTGGTGACCGAGGGGGCGAGCAGCGCCTCACCGGCGGCCACCACCCGGACGCCCTCGGCGAGCTGGCGGGCCGAGGCGTCCTTCAGCAGGAACCCGGAGGCCCCCGCGCGCAGCGCCTGGTACACGTACTCGTCGAGGTCGAACGTGGTGAGCACCAGCACCTTGGCGCCACCGCCGGCCGCCACGATCTCCCGTGTGGCCTCGATGCCGTTCAGTTCCGGCATGCGGATGTCCATCAGGACCACGTCCGGGGACAGCTCCCGGACACGCTCCACGGCGTCCCGGCCGTTCACCGCCTCTCCGACCACCTCGATGTCCGGCATCGCGCCCAGCAGCACCGAGAAGCCCTCGCGGACCATCATCTGATCGTCGGCGATCAGCACACGGATCGTCATACGTCGTCCTCGCTCGCATGGGGCACCGGCAGGAACACCGTCACCTCATAGCCTCCGTCCTCCGTCTCGCCCGTGGTCATCTCGCCGTTCAGCATGGTGACGCGCTCGCGCATGCCGGTGAGACCGTGACCCGCGCCATGGGTGGACTTCACCAGGGTCACCTCCGGAGAGGGGCCGTTGACGATGCGCAGGCCCAGCCCGCCCAGGACGTAGCCGATCTCCACGCGGGCCGTCGCGCCGGGCGCGTGCCGCAGGGTGTTGCTGAGGGCCTCCTGGACTATTCGGTACGCCGACAGCTCCACGCCCTGCGGGAGCTGCCGCACCGCTCCGGTGACGGCCTTCTCGACGGTCAGGCCGGCGTCCCGCACATTCGCGAGCAGCCCGTCGAGGTCGGCGAGGGTGGGCTGCGGGGCATCCGGGGCCTCGTAGTCCTCGGCGCGGACGACACCGAGGACGCGGCGCAGCTCGGTGAGTGCGGCCACGGCGTTCTCCCGGATCGTGACGAACGCCTGCTCCAGCTCCGGCGGCGGGTTCTCCACGCGGTACGGCGCGGCCTCCGCCTGGATGGCGACCACCGACATGTGGTGGGCGACCACGTCGTGCAGCTCGCGGGCGATCGTCGTGCGCTCCTCCAGGAGGGTGCGCTTGGAACGCTCGTGCTCGGTCACCGTCTGCTGGGCTGTGACCTCCCGCTGGGCCGTGCGCCGTATCTGCCAGACGGAGACGGACAGGAGGATGAAGGCGGAGACGGTCAGCATCGGGCCGCTGTTGGCGCTGTAGTAGCCGTAGTTCAGGTACCGGGAGGAGAAGAACGTCTCGGCGAGCAGGCTGTAGAGCGCGGTGATGCCCCACATCCACGCGGCGATCCGGGGCCTGGTGCGCAGGGCGACGACCGTGAGGACGATGACGTGGGTCACGAAGGCGCCGGGGATCCACGGCCAGTCGTTGAAGTCGCTGCCGATCATGGTGCCGATCAGGGTGGCGCCCATCGAGGCCCAGAAGGCGCCGACGGGCCTGGCGAGCGTCAGCAGTACCGCGACGAGGGAGAGGATGCCCGTCAGGAGCTGGGTGACGTCGCTGCCTCCGTTGCCCTCCATCGACGCGTACATCGCGACCAGTGCGCCGATGACCACCGCCGCGTGCGGGGCCCAGACGGCGCGCTCGCGGATCCGCGGGGGTAGCTGCCGGACGAACGGGCCGCCCAGGCGCATGCCGGGCAGTGGCCGGTACGTGAAGGCGTTGTGGAACATGTCCTGCCACAGCCCGTTCAGAGCGTTCGCGGCCAGTCTGAACTCCGGGCTGCGGTCCTTGGCACCGCGTCGCGGTGGCGTGTGCTGGGTGTGGGTCGTCTCGGTCACGTGGAAAACGGTAGGCGGGGGGCGAGGTCGCCGTCGTCACCAGTGAGGAGGGTCTGTCCGGGTCCGTCTCAGGTACTACGGGTCGTGCGTCCCCCGGCCCGGCGCCGTCCGGGGGCGCGTCAGTAGCCCGTGGGCCGGACCAGGCCGCACTCGTAGGCGAAGACCGCTGCCTGGGTGCGGTCGCGCAGGCCCAGTTTCACCAGAATGCGGCCCACATGGGTCTTCACGGTCTGTTCGGCGACGACGAGGCGCTGGGCGATCTCCGCGTTGGACAGGCCCTGGGCGATCAGGGACAGCACTTCCGTCTCCCGCTCGGTCAGATCGCCGACGCGGTCCTTCAGCGGGGCGCGGGGCGTCGTGCCGAGCCGGGAGAACTCGGCGATGAGTCTGCGGGTGATGCCGGGCGCGAGCAGCGCGTCGCCCGCGGCGACCACGCGGACCGCTTCGGCGAGCTGGTCCGCGGAGGCGTCCTTGAGGAGGAAACCGGAGGCTCCGGCGCGCAGGGCCTCGTAGACGTACTCGTCGAGGTCGAAGGTCGTCAGCACCAGGACTCTGATGTGCGGGTTCTCGGTGGTGATGCGGCGGGTGGCCTCGATGCCGCCGAGCTCGGGCATGCGGATGTCCATCAGGACGACCTGCGGGTCGAGTTCGGCGACCTTGTCGATGGCGTCGAGGCCGTGCACCGCCTGGCCGACGACGTCGATGTCAGGCTGGGTGTTGAGCAGCACCGAGAAGCCCTGCCGGACCATCTGCTGGTCGTCGGCGATCAGTACGCGGATCGGGCTGCTCGTCATGAAGTGCGTTCTCCTGTCGTGTCCGCGTCGGCCGAGCGGCCGGGGGACGTACGTGGTCGGGGGGCGGATGGGGGCTCGGGGTCGAGGGCGGTGGTGTCGCTGCCGGGGGCGCCGTTCCTCGGGAGGAAGGCGACCACCGAGAAGCCGCCGTGGGAGGTCTCGGCCGCCATGAGGGTGCCGCCGAGCATGGCGGCGCGCTCGCGCATACCCAGCAGGCCGTGGCCGGCGCCGGGGGACGGCGGGGCCGGGCGCTGCGGACGGGAGTTGATCACCCGGACCTGCAGGCCGCGCGGGTAGTGGGTGAGCTCCACCCGGACGGTGGAACCGGGTGCGTGCCGCAGGGCGTTGCTGAGGGCCTCCTGCACTATCCGGTACGCCGACAGCTCCACACCCGGCGGCAGGGGACGTGCCTCGCCCTCGATCTCCACGGTGACCGCCAGGCCGGCCGCACGGGTGTTCTCCACCAGGGCGTCGAGACGGTCGAGCGTCGGCTGCGGCGCGTGCGGCGCGGTCCCTTCGGCGGTGGCCCCCCTATCGTGCGGGTCGTCGGGGTTCGAGGGGTGTTCCGCGCGCAGGACGCCCAGGACGCGGCGGAGTTCGGTGAGGGCCTCCAGAGCGTTCTGGCGGATGCCGTGGAGGTTCTCCTTCAGCTCCTCGGACGGGTTCTCCACCAGATGGGGGGCGACCTGAGCCTGGATGGAGATCACCGACATGTGGTGGGCGACCACGTCGTGCAGTTCGCGGGCGATACGGCTGCGTTCCTCCAGGAGGGTGCGGCGGGCGCGTTCCTCGGCGGTGATCCCGGCCTGTTCGACGAGTTGGGTGCGGGCTTCGCGGCGGCCCCGCATGGTGCTGCCGAGCAGGACGACGCCGAGGAACAGGGCGAGGGCGAGCGTGCTCGTCGAGTAGGTCGAGGCACCGCTCAGTGTCTCGGCGACGAACGTGATGAGCGCGGTCAACGCCAGCACCTCCACGGCCACCCGCGCGGGCAGCCGCAGGGCGAGCAGGAAGAGGATCAGGGCGTGCGCGACGATGCCGGGTGGGCTCCACGGCCACGGGACGTCGGGGCCGACCGCCGGAGCGGGCATCGGGAACCCGAACTCCGGCCGCTGTGTGAGCAGGTGCGCCCGCGCGCCCAGGGCGACAACGACCGTGACCGCCGTCGAGGCCCACCACGCCGGCACCGGCCACCACAGGGCCAGCACCATCGCCGCGGACTGCGTCCCGGCGCACAACAGCGCGTACTCCGTGCCCAGTTCATAGCCGTCGCTCACCTGGTCGACGTTCGCGAGCAGGGCGACGAACGCGATCAGGACGACCATCCCGTGCGGGAACCAGCGCAGCCACACGGAAGGAGGCAGCGGATGGGAATCGCCGCTCAGCAGGTCCGCGCGCAACAGCCGCAGCCCCGCGGTCAGTCGCTTCTCCACCGCACTCATCCGCAACAGCCTAGGCATGCCGCACCGTTTCGGGGCGCGGGGTCCTCGGGACGGGGGGATGTGAGGTCGATGAAGGGCGGGCGGGCGACGAGTTGAGGTTCGGGGACCGCTTCGGTGCCGTGGGCCCGGGCGTCGTCGGGTGTCGCCGAGGGTCTGCCGTACGGAGGGGCCGTGTCTCATGGGTGTGGAAGGCGGCCCAGCAGAGCAGGAGCGCCAGGGCGAACACCGGGAGCCAGACCAGGCGGGCCGCTATCCAGTCAGGGTGGTCGGGGAGCGTGTGAAGGCCGGGGAGGCGGCCTGCCGTCAGGGCCGTGGCGGTGGTCGCCATCAGGGCCGTCTGGTGCCAGAGGAACACCGTCATCGCCGACAGGTTGACCAGGGCCACGGCCGCCCAGGCCATGGGGCGTCGTCCCAGGGCCCGGCGGAGGGGGCCGCGCAGCAGCAGGGCCAGGCCGCACTGGGCCAGACCGAAGGTGACGGCTGCCAGGGTCGGGGGGTTCAGGTTGGAGACGTGGGCGCCGGGGACGCCGACCATCGACGCCGGGTAGCCGGCCCAGGCGATCAGGGCCGCCGTCGCCGCCGTGCCGGACAGCAGGAGGGTCCAGCCCGCGCGACGCCGGTCCAGTTCGCCTCTCGTCCAGGCCGCGCCCAGCGTGTACGGGACCAGCCAGCCCGCGGCCAGGTTGATCCAGCCCAGCGACTGCGGGGCGCCCAGCCCGAAGCGGGCCAGGTCGACATGGAGGACCACGGCCAGGGGCCACACCGGGTTGAGGCGGAGCAGCAGCGGGGTCGCCGCTGTCAGGGCGGCGAAGACCAGCAGGAACCAGAGCGGGGACAGGGCCAGTTTGAGCAGGGTGTGGATCGTGTCGAGGTCCGCGCCGGTGGCCAGGAGGGCGAGCGTCACCGCCGCCCACAGGGTGAGGACCGCGGCGACCGGGGTGAACAGTCGGCTCAGACGGGCGTGCAGCCACTGGGGGTAGGTCGTGCCGCGGGCCCGGGCCGAGGTGTAGCTCTTCGTCGCCACGTGGCCGCCGACCAGGAAGAAGACGGCGAGGGTCTGGAAGAGCCAGGAGATGGGGGCCAGCCAGGGCATGTGCTGGAGAGGGCTGGTGGTGCGGAGGGTGCCGTCCCCCACCGGGACGAGGGCGGTGACCAGCCAGTGGCCGAGCACTATGCCGACGATCGCGAGGGCGCGTAGCGCGTCCACGGCGCGGTCTCGGGTGGGCGGGGTCGCGGTGTGCAGGTGGTGGGCGGCTTGGCGGAGGCGAGGGGCGAGGGCGGGGCGTCGCGAGGGTGCGGACCGCTCCCGTGGCGAGGGGTCACGCATGGGTCACCTCCTGAAGGGTGCCGAGAGTGATGCGGGCGAGGTTGGCGAGGGCTGTCGAGCCGGCGGTGAAGTAGCCGCTGTGGGTGGCGTCGCCCGCGGCGAAGACGTGGGCGCCGAAGGCGGGGGACGTCGGGTCGGTGCCGAAGCCGACGTCCGTGCCGAAGACGTCGACCCGGGTGTGCGGGACCATCTCGATCCAGTCGTCGGCGCCCCGGGCCGCCCAGACCCGTGCCGGTGTGTGCAGCGCGGAGACGCTGTCCGCGCCCGTGCCGGGACTGCCGATCAGGACCAGGTTGTTCACCCCGTCCAGGTCTGCCGCCGCTCTGCCGCACACGACCGAGCCGTAGGAATGGCAGAGCAGGGAGACGTCGGCCGTATCGCCGACCAGTCCCCGCAGCTCGCTCATGAACGTGCTCAGCCGCGGGGCCGCCTCGTCGGCTCGGGTGTCGGTGAGCACCGTCGTGCTGATGGTCTCCGGCGTCTCGTAGCCGAGCCAGGTGATGACCGCCGAGGTCGGGCCTGTGCGGGCGTGCAGCGCGAGCGCGGCTGCGCGGAAGCGGTCGTAGGTGTCGAGGCTCGTGTCCGAGCCGGGTATCAGTACCGCTATGTGGTCGGCCGTCAGCAGGTCGCCCGTGACCTCGACGGCCCGGCCGGGGCCCCGGCCGTCGAAGGTGAGGAACTGCCGGGAGGGCGCCGCCATCGAGCGGTCCGCCGCGGCCCGGTCGTGGTTGCCGTGGGCCTCTGCCATCCGGGCCGCTGTCTCGGCGTTCGCGCGGTTGGCCGCGTACACCGCCTCCAGCGTCTTCGGGGTGAGGGGCACGAGGGTGGCGGGAGGCGGGGCCGGGATCCGGGGCCGGGCCGCGGCGGAGACGGGGGCGACGACGGCGACGGCGACGAGCAGGGCGAGGAGCCCCCGGCGCAGACGGGCGAGAGGCGTATGGCGCGGACGGGCGGGAAGCGTATGGCGCGGACAGGCGGGAAGCGTATGGCGCGGATGAGCGAGAGGCGTACGGCGCGGACGGGCCGGCCGGCGGTGTCGGTCGCGTGGTCGCCGGTCGGGCCCACTCGGGCCGGTCGCTTCGCGCGGCTCGCCGGTACGCGTGCGGCGGTCCGGTCGCCATGGCAGTGGCGTCGCCTTCGGCCCTGTCACGGCCCCCATGTCCCCTGTCCCTCCCCTTCGGTCGCCCGGCTGCCGGACGGCCGGACGTTCTGGGAAGGAAGCTATGGATCGGAGGCCGTGGTCGGCGTCCCACCCCAGAGCTCACCTGCGAGGTAGCTCTCAGGTATTACGGGTATCGGCGGGCCCGGAGGAGCTGCCGGCCCGGTATCGGCCGACCGGAGGAACTGCCGGCCCGGTGCCAGCCGACCCGGCGCCGGCCGAGGGGCCCGTTCCCGTTCCCGTTCACGTTCACCAAGCCAGCTGGGCGATCTCCTCCGCCACCACCGCGCACGCGTCCGCCGCCGGGTCGATCAGGGGGAAGTGGCCGACGTCCTCCAGGAGCGTGAGGCCGACGACCTCGCCCGCCTTGGCCGCGGCGTCCGCGTAGGCGTCGGCCACGGGCTGCGGTACGACGATGTCGGTGCGGCCCTGGACGAGGGTCGTGGCGATGCCCGTCGGGAGGAGGAGGGCCGGGTCGGCGTAGGGCCGGCGTTCGCCGAACTTGTCCTGGCCGCCCAGGAGTTGCGTGGCCGCGCCACCGCAGACGTCCAGCTTCTCGGCCACGGTGAAGTCAGCGATGGGCGCCAGCGCGACGACTCCGCGCAGCTCGGCCGGACCGGCCGTGCGCCACGGCGCGTCCGGCGGGAGGACATGGCGGGCGGCGGCCCACAGGGCCAGGTGCCCACCCGCCGAGTGGCCGGTGAGGACGGTGCGGCGGGGGTCCGCCCCCGGCACGGCGTCCCGCATGAGGTCGGGGAGGGCGTCGAGGGCGGCGGCCACGTCGTCGAACGTCTCCGGCCAGCGGCCCGCCACCGGGCCCGCGCTGCCGCCGGGGCCGCTCTGCGCGGGCAGCGCACTGCCGCGTCGGTACTCGACGTTGGCCACGGCGAAACCCCGTCTGGCCAGGAAGTCCGCGAAGGGGGTGATGTGCCGGCGGTCGTACGGGGCACGCCAGGCGCCGCCGTGCAGGACGACGACCAACGGAGCCGCCGTGGCCGGCATGGCACCGGAGGCGGCGCGCGGGGCGTAGAAGTCGATCACCTGGTCGGGATGGTCGCCGTAGGCGGTGGTGACGTCCGGGTCGACCGGGGGGTGCGAGAAGGCGGATGCCTCTTCGGCGGCATCGCGGGCTGCGGCGTCGTCGTCCGGCATGCTCCAACCTCTCAAGGGTGAAACGGATTTGGATGGGTTTGGGGGTGGGCGGGCTCGGGGGTGCGGACGCCTGCCGTTGGCGGGGACGGTATCAGGCCCGTGACGTGCGTCGACACGGGGATGTGACGCCGGGTCAGGGTTGACGCTCCGGGGGGTTCCGGGGTGTGTCGGCGAGGGGTGCGTGCCGAGGGCGCGCGCGGTGGGAGCGCACGCCGGTGGCCGGTGCCGGGCGGGGCGGGCGGCCCCGCGGACCCGCGCGAACGGTGCCCCGGCGGCGCGGACAGGGGTGCCACGCGCCGCCGGGCAAGCCGACCATCAGGCGGCAGTTGTCAGCCGCGTCGACAAGAGGACATCAGCCGGTGGACCGCAGGGTGCGTGCCAGGACCCGCGCCGCCCGTTCCACGTCGGCGAAGCCCACGTACAGGGGGGTGAAGCCGAAGCGGAGGACGTCGGGGTGGCGGAAGTCGCCCACGACGCCCTGCTCGATGAGGCGCTTCATGACGTCACCGGCGTCGTCACAGCGGAGGGCGACCTGGCTGCCGCGCTCGCCGTGGGCGACCGGGGTGAGGCACTCGACGCGGCCCTCGGGAACGTACGCCGCCACGCAGCGCAGCAAGAAGTCCGTCAACGCGAGGGACTTGGCCCGAACCGCCTCGATCGTCACCCCGCCGTCCCACACGTCAAGCGCCGCCTCCAGCGCCAGCATCGACAGGATGTCCGGCGTGCCGACACGGCCCCGCAGGGCGCCGCCCGCCGGCTCGTACGACGGGCGCATGCCGAAGGGGTCCGTGTGGGAGTTCCAGCCGGGGAGGGGGGAGTCGAAGCGCGGCTGGAGTGCGCGGCGTACGTAGAGGTACGCCGGTGAACCCGGGCCGCCGTTCAGGTACTTGTACGTGCAGCCGACCGCGAGGTCGACCCCGTGTTCGTCGAGGCCGACCGGGAGGGCGCCCGCGCTGTGGCACAGGTCCCAGACGGCGTACGCGCCCGCGTCGTGGATCGCCGCCGTCAGGGACGGCAGGTCATGGAGGCGGCCGGTGCGGTAGTCGACGTGGTTGAGGAGCACCGCGGCCGTACGGGGGCCGAGGGCGTCCCGTACCTCCGCCGGGGCCACCGGGCGCAGCGTGCGGCCGGTCATCCGGGCGGCCGACTCGGCTATGTAGCCGTCCGTGGGGAAGGTCGTCGCGTCGACCAGGATCTCGTCCCGGACCGGCCGCCCACCGCCCTCGTCCCCGCCCTCGTCCCCGCTCGCGCCTACGCCCCTTCGCGCGTCCTCGTCGGCCATCCGGACCGCCGCGACCAGTGCCTTGAAGACGTTGACGCTCGTGGAGTCGCCCACCACGATCTGGCCGGGTGCCGCGCCCACCAGCGGGGCGATACGGTCGCCGATCCGCTCGGGCGCCGTCCACCAGCCGCTCTCGTCCCAGGAGCGGATGCGCAGGGAGCCCCACTGGCGGCGTACGACGTCGTCCACCCGGTCGGGCACGGCGGCCGGCAGCGCGCCGAGGGAGTTGCCGTCGAGGTACACGGCGTCGTCGAGGACGAAGCGGTCGCGGAGACCGACCAGTTCGTCGGCCTCGTCCAGCTTCCGCGCCTCAAGGGCCAGGTCGGAGTACTCGTTCCCGCCGCTCTCGACGTTCTCGACGTTCTCGCTGAACCCGGTGAACCCGGTGAACCCGGTGGACTCGGTGGACTCGTTGGACTCGGTGAGGTCAGACATGGGAGCGCGCCGTCCACAACTCGGGGAAGACGTTCTTCCGGGCCCGCTTCTCCAGCCAGGCGACACCGGCCGAGCCGCCCGTGCCGGCCTTGGCTCCCATGGCGCGCCGCGTGGCGACGAGGTGGTCGTTGCGCCAGCGCCAGACCAGTTCGGCCACGTCGGTCAGGGCCTCGCCGAGGCGCGCGAGTTCGTGGTCCGGGTCGCCGGAGTACAGCTCGGTCCACACCTCCTCGACCTCGGGGGACGGCTCGTAGCGCTGGGAGACGTCGCGCCGGAGGACGGACTCGGGGATCGCGTATCCGCGGCGGGCCAGGAGCCGCAGGACCTCGTCGTAGAGGCTCGGCTCGTGCAGCGCCTTCTCCAACTCCGCGTGGACGCGGGGCGCTCCGCGGTGCGGTACGAGCATGGACGCGGACTTCTCGCCGAGCAGGAACTCCATGCGGCGGTACATCGCCGACTGGAAGCCGGAGCCCTCGCCGAGGGCGGCGCGGTACGAGTTGAACTGGGCCGGCGTGAGCTGGCCGAGGGGCTTCCAGGAGGCGTTCAGGGCCTCCAGCTCGCGCACGGAACGCTTCAGCGCGTCCCGAGCGGTCGGGACGTCGTCGCCGCGCAGCGCGGCGGTGGCCGTCTCCCACTCGTGCACGATGACGGTGAACCACAGCTCCATGACCTGGGTCGTCACCAGGAAGACCATCTCTCCGGGGTCGTCGGAGAGGGGGTGCTGGAGATGGGTGAGGACGTCCGCCTGGACGTAGTCCTCGTACGGGGTGGTTCCCTGGAAGTCGAGATGCGGGGTCTCGGGCTCCGAAGCCTCGACGGGCTGAGCCTGCTGGGACATCGCTGTCTCCTGTTGTGTACTCCGGGTAGCGGTCCGCCCCTGCCGTTACCGACACGGGGGCCCCGGTCCCCACCCGCATAGTCGGGGATGCGCCCCAGACATCGCAAGGTCCGCCTGATCACATCCAGGCGGACCTGCGAGAACACGCCCTGAGGACGTCGGCCGTACGGGTCAGCTCAGGGTCTGGGCCGCCGTCGGGGACGAGTCCTTCAGGAACTGGGTGCAGCGCTCGTACTCCTCCTGCTCGCCGATCGAGCCGGCGGCGCGGGCGAGTGCGTGCAGGGCGCGGAGGAAGCCGCGGTTCGGCTCGTGCTCCCAGGGGACCGGGCCGTGACCCTTCCAGCCGTTGCGGCGCAGGGCGTCCAGACCGCGGTGGTAGCCCGTACGGGCGTAGGCGTACGACTCCACGACACTGCCCCGCTCGAACGCGTCGTCGGCGAGCTGGGCCCAGGCGAGGGAGGAGGTGGGGTACTTCGCGGCGACGTCGGCCGGCGGCGTGCCGTTCGCGAGGAGTTCGCGGGGCTCCGGGTCGTCGGGGAGGTGCGTCGGGGGCGGGCCCCCGAGGAGGTTCTCGTGAATCGTCATGGGTTCCAGTCTGGCCCATGAGGAGAGGCGTGGTGGCCGGGTGGGGCGACGATCCCGGACGTACGACGTGACGGCCGACCAGGGGCGGGCCTGCCGGGCCTACGACGGGACGGCCGACCAGGGCAGGCCTGCCGGGCCTACGACGGGACGGCCGACCGGAGCGGCCCTCTGGACCTACGGGGGGCCCGGCCCGCCCGGTTCGCCCTCCAGGGGCGGGGCCGTCACCGAGGCGTGGGTGCGGCATTCCGGGTGGTGGCAGTCGGGGGGCGGGCGGCGGACCGTGGTGAAGGCGAGGGCCGCGGCGGCGAGAAGCGCGGCCGCGCAGACCGGCATGGCGGTGGTGAACGCGTCGTCGAACTGCGCGGGGTCCCGGTACGCCTCCGGCCCCATCCCCGCGATCAGCGGCAGCGCGGCCACGGCGATGAGGCCGGCGGCGCGGGCGGCGGCGTTGTTGATGCCGCTGGCGAGACCCGCGTGCTCGGTGGACACGGAGGCGAGGACCGTGGCGGTCAGCGGCGCCACGAGCGTGACCATGCCCAGTCCCAGGACCAGGAGCGCGGGCAGGACGTCCGTCGTGTACGAGGCGTCGGGGCCCACCCGCAGCATCAGCAGGACCCCCGCCGCGCACAGCACGGGGCCGACGGTGAGGGGGACACGCGGGCCGATGCGCTCGCCGACGGCGCCGGCCCGGGAGGAGAGCAGCAGCATCAGGACGGTGATGGGGAGCAGGGCCGTACCGGCGGCGAGGGCCGAGTACCCGGAGACCACCTGGAGCTGGAGGGCGGCGAGGAAGAAGAACCCGCTGAACGCCGCGTACACGAACAGGGTGACGACGTTGACCGCCGTGAACTGGCGGGACGCGAAGATCTCCGGCGGCATCATCGGGTCGGCGCGACGGCGCTCGACGCGGACGAAGGCCACTCCCGTCGCGACGCCCGCCACGGCCGAGACGACGACCGGGACCGAGCCCGTCGCGGCCTCGATCAGCGCGTAGGTGACGAACGCCAGGGACAGGGCGCCCAGGGCCGCGCCGAGGACGTCGAAGCCCCGGCCGTGGGCGCGGCCGTCGCCGGACTCCGGTACGTGGCGGACGGCGATCGGGACGCAGAGGAGGGCGAGGGGCACGTTCAGGAGGAAGACCCAGCGCCAGCCGGGGCCGTCGACGAGCCAGCCGCCCAGGAAGGGTCCGACGGCCGCGCCGATACCGCCGAAGCCGGACCACAGGCCCACCGCCCGCGCCCGGTCGTCCGGGTGGAAGGACGCCTGGATGAGGGCGAGGGAGCCGGGGGTGAGGAGGGCGCCGCCGACGCCCTGGAGGGCACGGGCGGCGATCAGTACGGCCGCGTCGGGGGCGACGCCGCAGAGCAGGGACGCGGCGGCGAACCACACCACGCCCACGACGAAGATCCTGCGGCGGCCGAAGCGGTCGCCCAGGGCGCCGCCGAGGAGGATCAGACCGGCCAGGGTGAGCATGTACGCGTTGACGGTCCACTGGAGGGCGGCGAGGTCCGCGTCCAGGTCGCGCCCCATCCGGGGAAGGGCGACGTTGACGACCGTCGAGTCCACCATGGCCATGCTCGACCCGAGGACCGTGGCGAGGAGGATCCACTTGCCCTGTGCGGAGGCGAGCCGTACGTCGGCCATGCAGGGATCATCCCGCGCGGGCACCGTTCGAGCCAGGGGACGGCGGCACGCGGCCCACACCCGAGACGGGCCGGGCGAGCGGACGAGCGGACGAGCGGACGAGCGAGAGTGACGACGGCAGAAGCGACCCCCGCGGCCGAGGCGGGGCCGGACACCCGGCCGGGCACGCGGGGCGGACACGCGGGCCGGACACGCGGGCCGGACACGCGGGGCGGGCACGCGGGCCGGACACGCGGCCGGAAACGGCGGCTGCCCGCAGCCTTGTGGGCTGCGGGCAGTCGCGCTGCGACCGTCGGACGACGGGTTACTTGATCTTCGTACCGGCCGAGCGGAGGTTGTTGCACGCCTCGACGACACGGGCGGCCATGCCGGCCTCCGCGAGCTTGCCCCAGGTGCGGGGGTCGTAGGTCTTCTTGTTGCCGACCTCGCCGTCGACCTTCAGGACGCCGTCGTAGTTCTGGAACATGTGCGCGGCGACCGGACGCGTGAAGGCGTACTGCGTGTCGGTGTCGATGTTCATCTTCACGACGCCGTTCTCCAGGGCCGTGCGGATCTCGTCCTCCGTGGAGCCGGAGCCGCCGTGGAAGACGAAGTCGAACGGGGACTCCTTGCCGAAGCGGGCGGCGACGCCCTCGTTCAGCTCCTTCAGGAGGTCCGGGCGCAGGACGACGTTGCCCGGCTTGTAGACGCCGTGCACGTTGCCGAAGGACGCGGCCAGCAGGTAGCGGCCCTTCTCGCCCAGGCCGAGGGCCTCGGCGGTGCGGATCGCGTCGTCGACCGTCGTGTAGAGGGAGTCGTTGATCTCGTGGGTGACGCCGTCCTCCTCACCGCCGGTCGGGGTGATCTCGACCTCGAGGATGATCTTCGCGGCGGCGGCGCGGGCGAGGAGCTCCTGGGCGATCTCCAGGTTGTCCGAGAGGGTCTCGGCGGAGCCGTCCCACATGTGGGACTGGAAGAGGGGGTTCTCGCCGCGGGCGACCCGCTCCTCCGACACCGCCAGCAGCGGACGTACGTAACCGTCCAGCTTGTCCTTCGGGCAGTGGTCCGTGTGCAGCGCGACCGTGATGTCGTACTTCTTGGCGACGATGTGGGCGAACTCGGCCAGGGCGACGGCGCCGGTGACCATGTCCTTGTTGTGCTGGCCGCCCAGGAACTCGGCACCGCCGGTCGAGATCTGGATGATGCCGTCGCTCTCCGCCTCCGCGAAGCCGCGCAGCGCGGCGTGCAAGGTCTGGGACGAGGTCACGTTGATGGCCGGGTAGGCGAACTTTCCTGCCTTCGCCCGGTCGAGCATCTCGTTGTAGACCTCGGGGGTTGCGATGGGCATGGTCCGCTCCTTGTATGTGCGGGTGGCGTTGTGCTTACGAGCCCTGACCTAGGGTTGCGACATCATCGTCGGCCCCATCTTTCCAGACTTGACCGGATGCTCCGGCCAGGGTGTCCGAAACTGTGCGGTAACCCCTGACCTTGGTGTTTATACGACGGACACGACGGACCGGTCTCAACGAACCGGTCTCGACGGACCGGTCGCAACGGACCCGGTCTCAGTCGAGACCCAGCTCGTCCTTCGAGAACGCGAACCGGTAGGGGACCCCGGCGCCCTGCTCGATCTTCTCGGCAGCGCCGGTCGCGCGGTCCACGATGGTGGCGACGGCGACGACCTCGGCCCCGGCCTCCCGGACGGCCTCGACGGCGGTCAGGGGGGAGCCGCCGGTGGTGGAGGTGTCCTCGACGACGAGGACGCGGCGGCCCGCGATGTCCGGCCCCTCGACCCGGCGCTGCAGCCCGTGCGCCTTGGCGGCCTTGCGGACCACGAACGCGTCGAGGCTGCGGCCGCGCGCGGCGGCGGCGTGCAGCATCGCGGCGGCCACCGGGTCGGCGCCCATGGTGAGACCGCCGACCGCGTCGAAGTCGAGGTCGGCGGTCAGGTCGAGCAGCACCTGTCCGACCAGCGGGGCCGCCTCGCCGTCGAGGGTGACGCGGCGCAGGTCGACGTAGTAGTCCGCCTCCAGGCCCGACGACAGGGTCACCTTGCCGTGCACCACGGCCTTGTCCTTGATCTGCTGCAGCAGCGAGCCGCGTACGTCCACGTCAGTCATGGCAGCCAGCTTAAGGGGGCCCTTCCGCCCGCCCTCACAGCCGCCGCCAGCTCCAGGTCGTGGTCGCCTCCAGCGGCTCGATGGGGGTGACCAGCCGGGGGTGGGTGTTGAGGCCGTTGGGCGGGCCGGTCTGCGGTTCGACGCACACGGCCTCCGCCTGCTCGTCGTAGACGACGACCCACTCCTCCCGCGAGGCCACCTTCAGCTCCAGCCGACCGGGCCAGGTGAGGGTGACGTCGACGCCGTCGGGCATGCCGAAGCAGTCGTCCCAGGGGCCGGGCCTCGGCTCGATCCGGTTGCCGGTGGGGAGGTGGTCGGCGCCGCGCTCCTCCTGCCAGGCGGGCGCGAAGTCGAGCCGTACGTCCTCACCGCCGTCGCCAAGGCTCCGGTTGAACCACGGGTGCCAGCCGATCTGGGCCGGGAAGGACGACTCGTACGTCTCCACGGACATGGTGAGGGTGAGGGCGTCCGGGGTGAGGGTGAACACCTGGGTGACGCGGCCGGGGTACGGCCACGGGTCGACGAGGTCGTAGGTGAGGACCGCCTCGGCGTCGCCGCGGCTCGCGACCCGCCAGGGGCTCTCGCGTGTGGTGCCGTGGATGGCGTGGGGCGGGGCGTTGAGGGGCATCTGCTGGACGGCGCCGCCGCTGAGGAAGCGGCCGTCGCGGATCCGGCCGCACCAGGGGACCATGGGGAAGCAGCCGAAACGGTCGCCCTGGCGCAGGAGTTCGAGCCCGTCGATCCGTAGGCTCGCCACGCGTCCGCCGTTGGACGGGGCAACAACCGCCTGCGCGTCGGCCGCGGCCAACGTGATCTCTTCACTACTCACGTTGTCGAACCCTACTGGGGGACGCCGCGCGGGGCCCCCGCCGACATGGCGGCGCGGGCCAAGAGGCGGGGAGGGCTTGGGATTTGACATGTAGCCGACGCCGGGGAGGAACGGGTCCGCGGCAGGTGCGACGGGGGCTGGGCGGAACTCTCGGCGGAACAGGGACGGGAAACGGGGCACTTGGCCGGCACGGGGCACGGAAGCCGGGGCCCTGGAGGGAAGAAGCCGGGCAAGCGCGGGGTTGAGGAAGCGGGGCCGGAGGCGTGGGCCCCGGAGGCGCGAGGGCCCGGCAGCACGGTCCTCGGAGGCTCAGGGCCTCAGCGGTGCGTTGACGCGGAGGCGCGGGGGTCGGAACTCCCCGCTTCGCGTGGGCGTCTTACCCGGTGAGGCTCGATGTTCGTGGTACGCGACGAGAGGCGGGTTGCCATGCAGGCGGACGGCACGACCAGGATCGAGACCACGCTGGCGGACGGGCGGCGCATGACGCTGTCGCTGCCGCCGACGGACGCGGGATGGGCCGCCGAGGGCATCCGCGGGCTGCGCCCGGTCCCGCCCACGCACACGGGCCGCGGCGAGGAGCCGCCCGCCCTGCCCGAGCGCCCGGTGCTCCCGCTGGAGATAGCCCTGCTCGGTCTGGGCGCGTAGGCCGGGACACGACCTGGGCGGAGCGCCGCCTCAGCGGCGTCTGCGCAGGGCTCGGGCCACGACGACGGCGGAGGCCACGGCGAGGGCCGCGGCGGGGGCCGCCCAGCGGAGGGCGGCCGTGCCGACGGAGACGGTCTCCGGAGCGGGTACGGGAGCGTAGCGGCCCCGTGGGGGCGCGTGGTCGACCTCTTCCGCGCTGCGGCCGATCATCGTCCGCCGGGCGTGCGCGGCCTCGGCCGGCGGCTCGCCCCCGGCCACGAAGTCGTCCTCGGCGAACGGATCCAGCGAGGGCGGCGGCACCTCGGCGTCGAACACGGACGCCGGCGGCACCTCCCCGATACCGGCGCCGACGTCGTCCTCGTCCTCGTCATCACCCCCGCCGTCGTCACCCAGACGACCCGCGGCACCGTCACCGGCACGGCCCTCGACGCCGTCACCCGCAGGGTCTTCGGCGCTGTCGCCCGCAGGGGCCTCGGCACTGTCACCCCCACCGCTCTCGGCGTCACCGCCCGCACGGCCCTCGACACTGTCGCCCGCACCGCGCCCGGCGGCGTCACGCGCGCCAACGCCCGCGTCGTCCAGTACGTTCCCGCTTTCGTGGTCGCCGACGGACTCCGGTTCCACGGTGTTCGCGGCCTCGGGGGCGGGTTCCTTCTCCCCCGGCTCGGCGGCGGGTTCTCCCCCCGTTCGCTCGGCGGCGGCCTTGTCCTTCGCCGACGGTTCCTGCCCGGCGCGGGTCGCTTCCTCGGGCTTCGTTCCCCGGCCGCCGTTCCGCTTCTGCTTCGGGTTCTGCTTCGTGGCGGCCGGTTGCTCTTCCTCGCCCGCCGCCTTTCCCAGGTTTTCCGCGAAGCGGGTCAGGAGGCGGCCCGTCGCCGTGGTCACCGCGTCGGCGGGGAGTTCGGTGACGCGGCCGTCGGCGGTGGCCGTACCGGTGAAGCGGAGCGTCGTGCCCTCGGGGGCGGACGTGAGGCGGACGGTCAGGGCGAGCCGTACCGTCCCGCTGCCGCGCACCTCCGTGGCGTCGCCCTCGACCACGTACGAGCCGTCGTCGGCGCCGGACACCCGCAGGGCACCGCGATACGTGATGGTGTGGCCGGCGGCGCGCACCTTGAGGCGTCCGGCGACGGGCGGCGTGCCCGCGTCGTGCTGGAGCCCGGGGACCGCTCGGGCCACCCGCTCGGGGTCGGACAGCGCCTCCCGGAGGCGGTCCACATGAACCGGAACGAACACCTCATGCTCCATGGCAGGGGAGCCTACCCACGAGTCGCCGGACCGCACCCGCACATACGCGTGATTGCTCGCGTTCCGCCCCCGGCGGCCGTACCGGGGCTGCCCGGCGCCGCACCTGTGGTACGGGGCCGGTCCCGCCGGGTTCAGCGGGCGTACCGCGGATGCACCAGCGTCGACGGGGGCAGCCCCTCGACGCGGGCGGCGTCCCCGAGGGGGGTGCCCGTGCCGCCGAGGTCCATCGCACGGCCCGCGCCCGCCGTGTCGCGCGTGGCGATGACGAACCCCCAGTCGTGCGGGACGCGGGCGGTGTGGGCCGTACGGTCGGGGCGGGTGACGAAACCGGGGGCGCGGGCGGCCACCCGGTAGGGCGTGGTGTGCAGACCGGCGGCGCGCAGGGTGGCGTCGACCGTCCAGAAGACGTCGCGGCGGGACGCCACGGGGCCCGCGTGCACGACGAGCCGCCCGTCGTCGGCGAGGACCTGGCGGACCAGACCGTAGAACTCCTGCGAGTACAGCTTGGCGCTGTCCGTGATGCCGGGGTCGGGGAGGTCGGCGATCACGACGTCGTACGGGGCGGCCGGGTGGGTGCCCCGGAGCCAGGTGAAGGAGTCGGCGGTGACGACGTGGACGCGTGCGTCGTCGTAGGCGTGGCCGTTGAGGGCGGAGAGCGCGGGGTCCGTGCGGGCGAGGCGCAGTACGCCCGGGTCGAGTTCGACGACGTCCACCCGGCGTACGCCGTCGTGGCGGAGGACCTCGCGGGCGGCGAGGCCGTCGCCGCCGCCGAGGACGAGGACGCGGGCGTGCGGTCCGGCGCCGATCGCGGGATTGACCAGGGCCCGGTGGTAGCGGTGCTCGTCGCGGCCGCTGATGCGCAGGCGGCCGTCGAGGAACAGCGAGAGGGGCCGGCCGTGGCTGCCGCCGGTGAGGACGATCTCCTGGACGCCGGTCTGCACGGCGACGCGGACGTCCTTGCCGTACACCTCGCGGCGGGCGGCGCGTTCGAAGTCGTCGACGTGGACGGCGACCGAGGCGAGGAGGGCGAGGACGGCGGCGTTGGCGGCCAGCAGCAGCCAGCGGGCACGGCGGCTCAGGTCGTGGCGGAACAGCCCGAGGACGAGGGCGCCGCCGACCAGGGCGTTGACCGTGCCGGTGAGCAGGGCGCCGGTCAACTGGCCCAGCCAGGGCAGCAGGAGGAAGGGGAAGGCGAGGCCGCCGACCAGCGCGCCGACGTAGTCCGCGGCGAACAGGTCGGCGACGGCGCCGCCCGCGTCCTGGCGGCGGATGCGCTGGATCAGCTCCATCAGGAGCGGGACCTCGGCGCCGATGAGCAGGCCGATGGCCAGGGAGAAGGCGACGAGCAGATAGCGGGAGCCGGCGGCCCAGACGCCGCCCCAGTCGCCGGTCCACGCGAACGCGGCGTACAGCGCGAGGGCGCTGGAGCCGCCGACGAGGGCGAGGGCGGCCTCGATGGCGCCGAAACCGAAGGCCGCGCGGGGGCGGAGGCGTTTGGCCGCGAGGGAACCGATGCCCATGGCGAAGACCATCACGGAGAGGACGACGGACGCCTGGGTGACGGAGTCGCCGATGAGGTACGAGGCGAGGGCGACGAGTTCGAGTTCGTACACGAGTCCGCAGGCCGCGCAGACGAAGACGCAGGCGAGCACGAGGAAGCGGCCGACACCGGGGCGCACGGGCAGCCGGGCGGCTCCGCCAGGTCCGCCAGGTCCGCCGGGTCCCCCGGGTCCGCCGGGCGGGTCGGGGGTGCCGGGTCCGCCAGGGGTGCCGGGTCCGCCGTCATGCCTCTCGGCGGTGCCGTCATGCCTCTCGGCGGTGGCCTGGTGCTCGGTGTGGCCGCCGTCGTGGCCGTCGCCGGGGCCGCTGCCGGGGGCTCCTCGGTCGCGCCATGCGGGTGGGGCGCCAAGGGGTGCGGGGGCGTGCGGCTCGATCACTCCTGGCACGCTACCGTCACGTGTGCGCGGGGCTGGGTCACCCACAAGGGTGGTCTGTGGGTGGGGCGCCGGGTGCCTCATGGCTCGGGGGTGCGTGTTTCGTCGGCGGGTGCGGGTGGTTCGTGGTGTCGCGCGCGGTTCCCCGCGCCCCTGAGGCTCGGGCCTGCGGCCCGGCCTTCCGGGGGCTGGCGCCGTGGAAAAGCACAGGGCGCGGGCCCCGGTCGCTTTTCAGGGGCGCGGAAAACCGCGCGAACAACCCCCCACTCACCCGCACCCGCCAAAAAGCACCCGCACCCCCCGAGCCATCAGGCGCCCGGCCCCTCAGAGCGGTACCGACACCCGCACCCCGACTCTCGTTCTCGTCGCGACCAACTGCCCGTCCTGCGGATACGCGTGCCACGTACGCCAGTGCACCTGGCCCTCGTAGCGCTGCGCCAGCATCGCCGTGAAGGCGTGGGGGCTGCCGGGGAAGACCCCGGCGAGACCGTGCGGGTGGTCGGAGACGAGGGCGAGGAGTTCCTGGGCGCGGCCGGCGAAGGAGCCGGGCGACAACACCTCGACGCGGGCGGCGAATTCGTACTCCCAGTCGTCCACCCTCTTGGCCACCCCGAGCGGGAGGGGCGTGCTGGAACCCGGGATGCAGGCGACCGTCTCCGAACAGTGACTGCCCCTCTCCTCCTCCAGGAGCACCTGGTGGGACGCACCGAGAAGCCGCAACTGGAGCTTCGCGCCCGCGAGTTCGAGATCAAGCGTGGCGAGCGCGGGCAGCGGTTCGCGGCCCAGGGCCCACGCCAGGTCGGCCGCGCGTGTGTCGGTGTAGGTCGTGTTCAGGGTCGTGAGCATGGGTCGGCTCCGCTAGCACGCAAAGAGGAGAAGAGGGGTGGTCCGGCGCACCCCACTTCGGCACCGGGGGACGCGGGCCGGTCAGCCAGGTCGGGTGGGGACGACGTCCCAGCGGTCCGGTCAGCCAGGACAGGCCTGCCGGGAGGGACGTCCGGGGGCTGCGTTGGCGATTTATAGGGAATCATGAACTGTGGCGCCACCACAGCGTTTTTACCCAATCTGACGTGCTTTCCATCCCCCCGAGGGCTGCACAGCTCAACTGTTCAACCAGGCGTGCGCCCCTGCCATCGAAGTGCTACTCGCGCGCCCGTCCCGCCGGGCGCGCGAACGGCGGGGAGCGCCCACCGGGCAACCGGACCCTCCCGGCGTACCCAGGCGTGCACCTGGGGCACGCGGTCCGCGGGAGCGGGAACTCCCGGCGGACACACGAGCGCCCGCCGGGAGTTCGATCCCGGCGGGCGCTCGTGTCGTGGAGCTCGGCTGCCCCGTGTCAGCTGCCTCCACCGCATCCGCCCCCGCCGCCGCAGGAGGACCCGCACGACGAACTGCTGCCGCACGACGACGAACTACTGCCACACGACGACGAGCCGCTGCCGCAGGACGAACCGCCGCCCCCGGACGAGGAGTGCCTGTCGTCGCTCGACGAGGACGAGCCGCTGTCGCCGACGGCGGCGGCACCGCCGAGCACCCACCAGCTCTGGTCGCTGCCGTGGTGAGTGTCGCTGTGGCTGCTGCCGCGGCGGGCGCTCCCGCCGCCGTAGCCGCCCGTACGGTGGCCACCCATGCGCATCGCCCTGGCGTTGCTCCTCTTGACTGCCACGAAGACCGTCGCCAGCACCGCGAAGACGACCCCCAGGATGATGGCCACGAGCACGATCGCGTTCATGGCGCCACCCCCCTTCTCTTTCTTCAGTCCCCCGAAGCGACCCCCCATGGGTGCTTCGCCTTGGTCCAACCGCGCGGCCGCCGAGCCCCCCGGCTCAGCTGCCGCCACCGCATCCGCCACCGCCGCCGCAGGACGACCCGCCCCCGCAGGACGACCCGCCCCCGCAGGACGAGCCGAGGCCGGCCGAGTTGCCGCTGTCGGCCCACCAACTGCCCCGGCGGCGGCCGTAGGCACCGGCCCGTACCGCTCCCCGGGAGCTCACGATCACGGCGAACACCACGATCAGCGCGATACAGACGATCCCCACCACGATGCCTATCCCCATGACATCGTCCCCCTTTCCGTTTGTCCCCCGATGTTCCCCGCGGTCCCCGTGGTCCCTGTGGTCCCCGAGGCCGCCCGGGCGGGCGGTCCTTGTGGTCCCCGAGACGGCCGCGTGGGCGTCTCGTCGTCCAGCGTGACGCTGGGATGCCCGCGCGTGCAGGCGTTCCGAGCGGAGTTGAGCAAGTCCAGAGGTACGCGGTCAGTCGCCGCCCCCGCCACCGCCGCAGCCCCCACCGCCGCAGGAGGAGCCGCCTCCGCAGGAGGAGCCGCTCCCGGACGACCCGCCGTCCGCCCACCAGCTGCGGCGGCGCCGGCCGCGCCGTGAGCCCCCGCCGAGCGACGACAGGACGCCGAGCAGCACGACCGCCCCGACGACGAGGAAGAAGAAGATCTCCATCTCCGTCACCAGCCTTTCTTTCCCCCGTGCAGACCCCCGTGGGCCGTGCGTGACCTGGGGATGCCCGCCCGCCCGACGGCCCAAAGCAGAGTTGAGGAACTCCAGAGGTTCGGCGCAGGATGACGGCCATGACCTCCAGCGCACGCCCCGCAGACCCCGACGGCACCGCTGTCCGGCCCCCGCTCAACCGGCGGCTCGCCGAGTTCGGGACAACGATCTTCGCGGAGATGTCCGGCCTCGCCCTGCGGACCGGCTCGATCAACCTGGGGCAAGGTTTCCCGGACACCGATGGCCCCGAGGAGATCCGCGAGGCCGCCGTACGGGCGCTGCGGGACGGGCGCGGCAACCAGTACCCGCCGGGCCCCGGCGTCCCGGAGCTGCGCGCCGCGATCACCGCGCACCAGCTGCGGCGGTACGGGCTGGCGTTCGACCCGGACACGGAGGTGCTGGTCACGGCGGGCGCCACGGAAGCCATCGCGGCGGCCATGCTGGGGCTGCTGGAGCCCGGTGACGAGGTGGTCGCCCTGGAGCCGTACTACGACTCGTACGCGGCCAGCATCGCGATGGCAGGCGGGCGGCGGGTCCCCGTGACGCTGCGCCCGCGGGAGGAGCCGGGCGGCACGGCCGACGGCCGGCGCTTCCGGCTGGACCTCGACGAGCTGCGGGCCGCCGTCACCGACCGGACCCGGCTGCTGCTGATCAACACCCCGCACAACCCGACCGGCACGGTCCTCACCCGTGCGGAGCTGACGGCGATCGCGGAGCTGGCCGTCGAGCGGGATCTGCTGGTCGTGACGGACGAGGTGTACGAGCACCTGGTCTTCGACGACGCCGAGCATCTGCCGCTGGCGTCCTTCCCGGGGATGCGGGAGCGGACGGTCACCATCGGGTCGGCGGGCAAGACCTTCTCCTTCACCGGGTGGAAGGTGGGCTGGGTGACCGCCACCCCCGCGCTGGTCACGGCCGTGCGCTCGGCGAAGCAGTACCTGACGTACGTGGCGTCGGGGCCGTTCCAGTACGCCGTCGCCGAGGCGCTCGCGCTGCCGGACTCCTACTTCGAGGGGTTCCGGGCGGACATGCGCGCCAAGCGGGACGTCCTGGCGGCGGGGCTCGCGGACGCCGGGTTCGGCGTGTTCCGGACGGCGGGCACGTACTTCATCACCACCGACATCCGCCCCCTCGGCGAGAGCGACGGCATCGCCTTCTGCCGGGCCCTGCCGGAACGGGCGGGAGTCGTCGCCATCCCCAACGCGGTCTTCTACGACCACCGCGATGCGGGCGCGCCGTTCGTACGGTTCGCGTTCTGCAAGCGCGCGGAGGTGCTGGCGGAGGCGGCGCAGCGGCTGAAGGCGTCGTTCTGACCAGGCGGAAAGACTCGACAGAGACGAGGCGTAAGGCTCGACGGTGACGGCGCCGAAAGGCCGGGAGGGACACAGAACGAGGGGAAACGGCGGAATCGGCGCCCACGCGGGCGTGTAGCGCTGGCATATCGGGTGAACGGCGCACATCGTTCCCGTGTGACCCATGCCAGCACCCTCGTGTCACCCGCCCGGGAGACGGCCGACGGGGCCGGTGGGCCCCGGGACCGCGTCCGGTCCGTGCCGTCGCGTCCCCCCGCGTGGCTGATGGCCCTCGGTCTCTTCCTCGGGGCCCGGCTCGCCGGGACCGCTGTGGTCGTCGCCGTCGCCAGCGCCGTCGGGAAGGAGCCCCTCGCGCTGCTCGGGCGGTCCTGGGACTCGGTGTGGTACCTGGGGATCGCGGCGGACGGCTACGGGCGGGTCGTGCACTACCCGTCGCTGGTCGCCAGCGACCTGGCCTTCTTCCCGCTGTACCCGGCGCTGGTGCGGGCCCTCACCGAGGTGGCGCCGCTGAGCTGGGGCGCGGCGGGGCTGCTGGTGTCCTGGGCGGCCGCCGCGGTGGCCGCCTGCGGGATGTACGCGGTGGGGGCCCGGCTGCACGGTCCCGCCGCCGGGATCGCCCTCGTCCTGCTGTGGGGGCTGCTCCCCCACTCCGTGGTGCTGTCGATGGCGTACACCGAGCCGCTGCTCACCGCGTGCGCGGCCTGGGCGCTGTACGCGGTGCTCACCGGGCGCTGGGTGTGGGCGGGGACCCTGGCGGCCCTGGCGGGGCTGTCCCGGCCGAACGGGCTGGCGGTGGCCGCCGCGGTCGTCGTGGCGGCGGTGTACGAGATGACGCGCGGGCGGGAGCGGGCACTTTCCCCCAGGCTGTGGACGGCGGTCGCCCTCGCGCCGATCGGGTGGTGCGGCTTCGTGCTGTGGGTGGGGGTCCGCGAGGGTGATCCGCTCGGCGGGTACTTCGCCGTGCAGCGGCGGTGGAGCTCGCGCTTCGACTTCGGCGTGGGCGCCCTGCGGTTCGTACGGCATCTGCTGCTGCACCACGACCGCTTCGTGTTCACGACGACGACGCTGATCGCGGCGGCGGCGCTGCTGCTGTTCGCGCTGCTGCTCCTGGACCGCCCGCCGCTGCCGCTGCCGGCGTACGCCGCCGTCCTGCTGGTGATCGCGCTCGGCGGCGACGGCTTCTTCGCGTCGAAGCCGCGCTTCCTGCTGCCGGCGTTCCCGCTGCTGCTCCCCCTGGCGCTCGCGCTCGCCCGTACGGCGAGAGCCCGGCCCTGGCACGCCACCGTGGTGGTCGCCGCCCTGGCCGGGCTCTCCTATGTCTACGGGGCGTACCTGGTGGTGATCAACCGGGTGCCGCTCTAGAGGATCTGGCCCTGGGGGAAGGACTACTCGTCGTCGCTCTCGGGCTTCTCGGACTCCTCGATGTCCTCGGCGAGGCCGAGCTGCTCGACGAGCCACTTGTCGAACTCGATGGCGGCGCGGACCCAGCTGACGGTCGAGGAGACGAAGTGCTCCAGGCTGACGCCGGTGCCGATGAGAAGCTGGGCCTCACCGATGAGGCGGACCGTGCCGTCGTCGTGGGTGTGGCTGTAGACCTTGGGCCACAGGGTGCGGCGGTTCCAGTCGTCGATGGTCTCCAGCAGGGCCTGCTTCTCGGTGATCTGGTGCGGACGGTCGTAGAACGTGCGCACCGAGAAGACCTGCTGGTCGCCCTCGCCGCGGAACATGAAGTAGGTGCGGAACTCCTCCCACGGCGCCGCGAGGTCACCCTCGTCGTCGACGACGTACTTGAGCTCCATCTGGTCGAGGAGCTGCTTCACGAGGTCCTGATCCGGCACCACGGGGCCCGGCGGGGGGCCGGGCTGCGGCTCGGGCTGGCCCCCGAAGTTCGGAATCGAGGACGGGTCGATGGACATACTTGGACACTCCAACTGTCGTCTGGCTCGTCCGGCCGTCGCTGAGACCAGACGTCACGACCCACCCTCTCTCCCTTGCCCCCCACCGGGCAACCTGCCTCATCGGGCAGTCGTGAACTACAGGGTCTTTCCGGTCGCCGGACCCACGATCAGCCCATCGCCGAAGGCGTCGACGCGGACCGTGTCGCCGTCCTTGACCTCGCCGGCGAGGATCTCCTTGGCGAGGCGGTCGCCGATCGCGGTCTGGACGAGGCGGCGCAGCGGGCGGGCGCCGTACGCCGGGTCGTTGCCCTCGTCGGCGAGCCAGGCGAGGGCCTCGGGGGTGACCTCCAGGGTGAGGCGGCGCTCGGCGAGCCGCTTGGCCAGGCGGTCGATCTGGAGGCCCGCGATCCTCTCCAGCTCGGCCTTGTGCAGGGCGGAGAAGACCACGAGGTCGTCGAGGCGGTTGAGGAACTCCGGCTTGAAGGAGGCCCGGACCACCTCCAGGACCTGCTCCTTCTTCTCCGTCTCGGTGGTGAGCGGGTCGACCAGGAACTGGCTGCCCAGGTTGGAGGTGAGGATCAGGATGGTGTTGCGGAAGTCGACCGTCCGGCCCTGTCCGTCGGTGAGGCGGCCGTCGTCCAGCACCTGCAGCAGGATGTCGAAGACCTCCGGGTGGGCCTTCTCCACCTCGTCCAGCAGGACCACGCTGTACGGGCGGCGGCGGACGGCCTCGGTGAGCTGGCCGCCCTCCTCGTAGCCGACGTAGCCGGGCGGGGCGCCGACCAGGCGGGCCACGCTGTGCTTCTCGCTGTACTCCGACATGTCGATGCGGACCATGGCCCGCTCGTCGTCGAAGAGGAAGTCTGCGAGCGCCTTCGCCAGCTCGGTCTTGCCGACGCCGGTCGGGCCGAGGAAGAGGAACGAGCCGGTCGGGCGGTCCGGGTCGGCGATGCCCGCGCGGGAGCGCCGTACGGCGTCGGACACGGCGCGGACGGCCTCGGTCTGGCCGATGAGGCGGCGGCCCAGCTCCTCCTCCATGCGGAGCAGCTTCTGGGTCTCGCCCTCCAGGAGACGTCCGGCGGGGATGCCGGTCCAGGAGGCGACGACGTCGGCGATGTCGTCGGCGCCGACCTCGTCCTTGACCATGGTGTCCTTGGCGACCTCCTCCTCCGCCTCGGAGGCGGCCTCCAGGGCCTTCTCCAGGGTGGGGATCTCGCCGTAGAGGAGCTTGGAGGCGGTGTCGAAGTCGCCGTCGCGCTGGGCCCGCTCCGCCTGGCCGCGCAGGTCGTCGAGCTTCTCCTTCAGCTCACCGACGCGGTTGAGGGACTGCTTCTCCTTCTCCCAGCGGGCGTTCAGGCCGCGCAGCTCCTCCTCCTTGTCGGCGAGGTCCCGGCGGAGCCGTTCGAGGCGCTCGCGGGAGGCGGCGTCGGTCTCCTTGTCGAGGGCCAGCTCCTCCATCTTCAGCCGGTCGACGGCACGCTGGAGCTCGTCGATCTCGACGGGCGAGGAGTCGATCTCCATGCGCAGCCGGGAGGCCGACTCGTCGACGAGGTCGATGGCCTTGTCGGGCAGGAAGCGGGAGGTGATGTACCGGTCGGAGAGGGTCGCGGCGGCGACCAGGGCCGCGTCGGCGATCTGGACCTTGTGATGGGCCTCGTAGCGGCCCTTGAGTCCGCGCAGGATCGCGATGGTGTCCTCGACGGTGGGCTCGGAGACGAGGACCTGCTGGAAGCGGCGCTCCAGCGCCGGGTCCTTCTCGATGCGCTCGCGGTACTCGTCGAGGGTGGTGGCGCCGACCATGCGCAGCTCGCCACGGGCCAGCATCGGCTTCAGCATGTTGCCGGCGTCCATCGCGGAGTCGCCCCCGGCACCCGCGCCGACGACGGTGTGCAGCTCGTCGATGAAGGTGATGATCTGCCCGTCGGAGTCCTTGATCTCGGCGAGGACGGTCTTCAGGCGCTCCTCGAACTCGCCCCGGTACTTGGCGCCCGCGACCATCGCGCCGAGGTCGAGCGCGACGAGCCGCTTGTCCTTCAGGGACTCGGGCACGTCGCCCTTGACGATGCGCTGGGCGAGGCCCTCGACGACGGCGGTCTTGCCGACGCCTGGCTCGCCGATGAGGACCGGGTTGTTCTTGGTGCGGCGGGACAGGACCTGGACGACCCGGCGGATCTCCTGGTCCCGGCCGATGACGGGGTCGAGCTTGCCGTCGCGCGCGGCGGCGGTGAAGTCCGTACCGAACTTCTCCAGGGCCTTGTACTGCCCCTCCGGATCGGCTGTGGTCACCCGGCGTCCTCCCCTGGCCTTCTGGAACGCCTCCAGAAGCTTCTCGGCGTTCGCACCCTGCCGGGAGAGTACGTCCCCGGCCTGGCCGCCCTTCGCGGCGATCCCGATCAGGAGGTGCTCGGTGGACACGTACTCGTCGCCCAGGTCCTTGGCCCGGGACTGGGCGTCGGCGACCACGGCGAGCAGCTCACGGTTGGGCTGGGGCGGCGACACGGTGGACCCGGTCACGCTGGGCAGGCCCGCGAGGACCTTCTCCGTGCCGGCGCGGACGGCCGCCTGGTCGGCGTCGACGGCGGCGAGCAGGTCGGTGATGTTCTCGTTGTCCTGGCCCTGGAGCAGAGCCAGCAGCAGGTGGGCAGGGGTGAAGTCCGGGTGCCCCTCGGACACGGCCCGGTTGCTGGCCGCGTTGATCGCGTCCCGGCTCCTGTTGGTCAGCTCGGCGTCCACGTTCGCGTTCTCCTCCTTGTGTCAGCCCGCATCCACGCTGACTTGAGCAACGTACACAAAGTTGAGTCTATTCCACTCAAGGCGTCACCGGGAGGCGACTCGTAAGGTTGCGGGCCATGGCGAAGTACTCCGTGGACCCGGGTGCCCCCGACGAGCCGTATCTGCGCTTCTGGCGGGAGCGGCACGTGTGCACCCTGACGACCCTCCGCCCGGACGGCACACCGCATGTGGTGCCCGTCGGGGTGACCTACGACCCCGCGGCGCGACTGGCCCGGGTGATCACCGGCAGGGAGAGCAAGAAGGCGCGGAACGTGCTGGCCGCGGGCCCGGACGGGGCCCTGGCGGCGGTCTGCCAGCTGGAGGGCCGGCGCTGGGCCACACTGGAGGGGCGGGCCTTCGTCCGCACGGACCCCGAGCGGGTCGCGGACGCGGTGCGGCGGTACGCGGAGCGGTACGGCAGGACACCGCGGCCCAACCCGGACCGGGTGGTCATCGAGATCGAGCTGACGGCGGCACTGGGCCACGGGTGATCAGTCGCCCCGGCGGCGAATGATCAGTCGCCCCGGCGATGGCTGATCAGTCGCCAGGCGACGGTTGATCAGTCGCCCAGGGCGACGGTTGATCAGTTCCAGCCACGACGGTCGTAACGGCGAAAGCGGCGGGAATCCTGAAATGTCCCTGTAAACCTGCAGCGGGGGGGGGGGGGGTGGGGGGGGGGGGGGGGGAGGGGGGGGGGGGGGGGAGGGGGGGGGGGGGGGGAGAGGGGGGGGGAGGCAGT
>NZ_JBVIBK010000015.1:0-38692 GCF_055573455.1 Streptomyces sp. NPDC030183 | reverse complement strand
ACCCCCCCCCCCACCTCCACCCCCCCCCCCCCCCCCCCCCCCTCCCCCTCCCCCCCCCCCCCCCTTCTCCCCCCCCCCCCCCCCCCGCTGCTGGGGGGAAGCGCCTGAGCGATTTGAAACGACGGGGGAATCGCTTCAGGCACTGCGGGGGGTGGCTGATACGGCCGAGGAGGCCCGGGTGTCCGGTTCGGTGAGCTGGTGGTCGCGCTGGTCGAGATTGACGAAGATCATTCCGTACCGGACGGCACACCGCACGGGCTGCGGCGCGCCGCGCGGTCGCCGCAGACATCGGTACGCCCTGATGTCCTCGTCCTCGTCCCGGGTCACCACCACCGGCTCACCGAACACGGTCACCATCAACGAGTCACCGCTGTGGGGGATGGCGGTGGCCAGGTCGATGAAGTGCCAACCGGATCGGTAGGCGGTAGCCATTTCTCGGCGGAAGGAACGGTCGTCGGGTGGAGTCGTCATGTCAGGTCCAGACGCTTCCGCTCACGGCCAGTAGCTGTCGGCGGGAGCCGCGACGACAAGATCGCCGGACCCCTTCGACGGCCAGTAGCTGTCCGCCTCGTTGCCGCTGTCCGCGCCGGAGAAGCCGTTCAGCGCTCCGAAGGTCAGGACGACGGAGAAGGCGGCGACAAGCACCGAGCAAAGCATCCTCTTACGCATAGTCGGCTTCGTCCTCACTTGAAGGTCCCCTCTTCCCCCGTCGCATACGACGATGGCTCATTCGGGCACGTCATGGCCACATAATCAATGCATCATGTTCCTGCATGTTCAGGACCCTGGGGGGTGGAGATTTGCCATCAAATCGAACTAAAGCGACACATCCCCATGGCGTGACCGAGATGTGCGAGGAAGGCAGCCGCCTCTACGCGCACGCCCTGCGCACCGGGCGCGTCGCCCGTACCGACGCCGAGTCGGCGCCCTGCCTCATGGAGTTCGCCCTCGTCCACCCCGACCCGGATGACGCGGACTGGCTGCGCCCGGTTCCCCCGTCGATCGCACTGGCCCAGCGACTGAACCCCATAGAACGCGAGATCACCGAGCGCAGGCGGCTGTCGATCGAACTCGCCGACACCTTCGAGCCGTTCATGGCGCTCAGCGTCCAGGAGACCGGCAGCATCCACTCCATCACGGTCCTGGAGGGCAGCGACCGCATCAACGCCGCGCTCAACCTGGCCACGGCGCAGTGCCGGAGCCAGATGCTCACGGTCCAGCCGAGCGGCCGCCGGCTGGAGAGCAGGATCGTGCAGGGCCTGGAGCGGGACCGGCCGCTGATCGAACGTGGTGTGAGCATCCGGACGCTGTATCAGCACACCGCCCGCTACAGCCCGGAGAAGCTGGCCTACGTCGACCAGGTGGCCGGCAAGGTGGAGATCCGCACCATCGACGAGCTGGTCGAGCGCCTGATCATCTGCGACGAGACGGTCGCGTTCATCCCCACCCGTGACGACCAGCAGGTCGCCCTGGAGCTGCGCCACCCCGGACTGGTCCGCTACCTCATCAAGGTGTTCGAGTTCATGTGGGCCCGCGCGGTCCCGCTGAGCACCGACGCCCCCTACGAGGCCACCTCCGACGGCATCTCCCACATCCAGCACTCCATCGCCAAGCTGCTCATCGAGGGCCATGTCGACGAGGCCATCGCGCGGCGGCTCGGAATGAACGTGCGGACGTGCCGGGCGCACATCGCCAAGCTGGCCACGGCGCTCGGCAGCGGCAGCCGGGCGCAGCTCGGGTATCTCATCGCGCAGTCGGGGATTCTGGAGCAGGAACAGCCGCTTCCCTAGCCGGGACGGACGGGGCCGACGAGGTCGGCGAGACGGACGAGGTCGGCGAGATCGAGGCGGGCGAGACGGACGAGGCCGACCGTGCGGGCAGGGAGAGCAGGGCGCCCGCGGCCTCCGCCGCCGGCCGCTGCGGCCCGTCCAGGCCCACCTGGGCGATGCGCACGCCGAGTTGGGTGCGGCTGGCGGCGCCCAGCGTCTCGGAGAGGCGGGCGATGTGGGCGCGGCAGGTGCGGACGCTTATGCCGAGGCGTTCGGCGACGACCGCGTCCTGGTGGCCCTCGGCGAGGAGCGCGGCGATGGACCGCTCCCGGTGGGTGATGCCCGCGATGCCGGAGGACGGCAGCGGGGCGGTCAGCGGGATGCCGAGGCGCCAGAGCCGTTCGAACACGGTGACCAGGTACTCCACCAGCGCGGGGTGGCGGATCTCCAGGGCCATGGTGCGGTCGGCGTTGGCGGGGATGAAGGCCACCGTGCGGTCGAACACCATGAGGCGTTCCACGACCTCGTCGAGGGTGCGGGCCTCCGCCGACTCGCCCATCATCTCCATGTAGTTGTGCAGGCCCTGCCCGTGCCGGGCCACATGCGTGTACAGGTCCCGCATCCGCACGCCCCGCCGGCACATCGCGAGCGCCCGGTGCAGACCCTCGCGCAGCTCGTCCTCGCGCCGGATGCCGCCCGGCTGCACGGTCATCACCTCGGTGGTGCAGCGGTCGGTGGCCTCGTCGATCGCCGCCCGGATCCGGGACAGCCCGTCGAGCACCCGGATCGCCGTGCCCTCCGCCGGCTGGCCCGGCCGTACCGCGCCGAGGCCCGCGTACCACTCGACGGCCTCGACGGCCGCGCCCACCCGGGCCTGACTGGCGCTGACCTCCGCGTGGACGCCGCGCAGCAGCCGGGTCATGACCTCCTGGGGGGAGGTGGGCACCAGCCAGCCCATGTCGTCGGGGTCGGGGTGCAGCAGGGCCAGTTCGACCAGACAGGGCACGGCCTCGGCGTCCTCGCGCGGGAGGCGGCCTCGCCGTACGGCCCTGGCGTACACCCGGTCCCCGGCCTCGCAGAGCCGGTCGGCACCGTGGGGGTGCCCGTCCGTCGCGTGCCCGGCCATGACCAACTCACCCCCGGTTCCAGCCTGTTCGCAGCGCAACTATGCGCGGCCCGCACCGGCTCCGCAACACGACTGCGCCGTCCTCCTGCCCCATGAAGTCCGCCTCTATACCCTCTTGTCCACCCCTCAGGTATTGCGCTCTGCAACAAGCTGAAGAAGCGGTGCCTGTGCGTCACATGGAGGGACTGTGAAGGCCGGTGCGCGACCGGGCCGGGCGTCACGGCCCGGCCCTGGTCCGGTCCTGGTCCGGCGCTGGCCGGTCCTGGCCCGGCGTTGGCCCGGTCCGCCGGGAGCGCCTCCCCCGCGCGGCCGTACTTCAAACCCTCCGTTTCCGCTGGTCACGATCGTCCCCGCAAGATGGCGGAAACCAGACCGTGATCAGCTTGTTACGGACCGCGCTTACCGTCGGGCCATGGCGGACATATTTGACGCGTACGCGTTGGCGGACGCGTGGGACGAGATGTTCGAGCGGCCGGGTGAGGTCAGGGCCGCCTACGAGCCGGTACTGGCCGCGCTGCAGCCCATCGAACCGGCCGAACTGAGGTTCAGGGCGGACCAGATGGCCCGGGCGTTCACGGACCGGGGCGTCACCTACGCCTTCGCGGGCGAGGAGAGACCCTGGCCCCTCGATCTGGTCCCGAGGATCCTCGACGCCCTGGAGTGGGACCTCATCCGGCGCGGAGTCGCCCAGCGCGTGAGGGCGTTGGAGGCGTACCTGGCCGACGCCTACGGGCCGTGCCGGGCCTTCGAGGACGGGGTCGTGCCCTGGCGGCTGCTCCTCAACTCCCCCCACTTCCACCGGTCCGCGCACGGCGTGGAGCCGCCCGGCGGGGTGCGCATCCATGTCGCCGGCATCGACCTCGTGCGCGACGAGGCGGGCGCCTTCCGGGTGCTGGAGGACAACGTCCGGGTGCCGTCCGGGGTGTCGTACGTCATCGAGAACCGGCGGGCCATGACCCGGGTGTTCCCGTCCCTCTTCGCCGAACAGCACGTGCTGCCCGTCGACGGTTACGCGCAGAAGCTGCTCGCCGCGCTCAGGGCCGCCGCGCCCGGCGGCGTCGGGGACCCGCGCGTCGTGGTCCTCACCCCCGGCCCCAGCAACGCCGCCTACTTCGAACACGCCCTGCTGGCCCGGCTGATGGGCGTCCAACTGGTCGAGGGGCACGACCTGGTGTGCCGGGGCAACCGGGTGTGGATGCGGACCACGCGCGGGGAGATGCCCGTCCACGTCGTATACCGGCGGCTCGACGACGACTTCCTCGACCCGCTCCACTTCCGGCCCGACTCGGTGATCGGCTGCCCCGGCGTCATGGGCGCCGCGATGGCGGGCAACGTCACCCTCGCCAACGCCGTCGGCAACGGCATCGCCGACGACAAGCTGCTGTACACCTACGTACCGGACCTGATCCGGTACTACCTCGGCGAGGAACCGGTCCTGCCCAACGTGGAGTCGTACCGGCCGGACGAGCCGGGGCAGTTGGAGGCGGTGCTCGACCAGATCGACCAGCTCGTCGTCAAGCCCGTCGACGGGGCCGGCGGGCAGGGCATCGTCATCGGCCCCAAGGCGGACCGGGAGACGCTGGAGCGCACCCGCGCTGCCGTCCTCGCCGATCCGCGCGGCTGGATCGCGCAGCGGCCGGTCGCCCTGTCCACCTCCCCCACCCTCGCCGGGGAACGCGTGGCGCCCCGCCACATCGACCTGCGCCCCTTCGCCGTGAACGACGGCAGCGAGGTCTGGGTGCTGCCCGGCGGGCTGACCCGGGTCGCCCTCCAGGAGGGCAACCTCATCGTCAACTCCAGCCAGGGCGGCGGCTCCAAGGACACCTGGGTGCTCGCCGAGGGACCCGCCGAGCGGCGCACCGAGGAGGAGGGCGGCCCGCTGGAGAAGGCACCGCGCCAGCTCGGACCCGACGGCACCCGCACGGTCGTGCAGGAAGGGGCACAGCAGCAGTGAACGACGTGATCCTCTCCCGGATAGCCGAGGCCCTGACCTGGACGGGCCGCTACGTGGAGCGCGCCGACGCCACCGGCCGCATCCTCGACGCCTACCTCCACCGCCTCCTGGAGGACCCCTGGCGCGACGAGGACGCCGCCTGCCGCTCCCTCTACGCGATCCTCGGCGTGGACGCGCCCGACCAGCACTGTGACATGCGGCAGGTCCTGGACCGGCTGGCCTTCGACGCGCACTCCACCGGCAGCATCGAGGGGGCGCTCGGCGCCGCCCGGCTGAACGCCCGCAGTGCCCGCGAGGCCGTCTCCTCCGAGATGTGGGAGTGCCTGAACTCCACCTGGCACGCCCTCGCCGACCAGCGCACGGCCGCCCGCCGCACCGGCGGCCCGTACGCCTATCTGGAGCTGGTGCGGCGGCGCGCGGCCCTGTTCTTCGGGCTCGCGGACTCCACGATGAGCCGCGACGACAGCTGGCGGTTCGTGGTCCTCGGCCGCAGCCTGGAACGGGTCGACATGACCGTGCGGCTGCTGTCGGTACGCGTGCTGGACGCCGCGCACGCGCCCGACTGGCCGACCCTGCTGAGCGCGAGCGGCGCCGACGAGGCGTACGCGCGCCTGTACGGCGGCTTCGGCGACAGCCCCAAGGTCGCCGAGTTCCTGCTCCTCGACCGGGACTTCCCGCGGTCGGCGCTGCACGCGCTGACCACGGCCGAGGAGTGCCTCGCCGCGCTCGGCCGCCCCCGCCAGGACCCGGCCCGCCGGCCGATCGGCGCGCTGCGCACCAGGCTCGAGTACCTGGACTCCGCGTCCCTGGAGGCCGGACTGCCCGCGCTGCTGCGGGACCTGCAACGGGCGTGCATGGCCTCGGCGGAGGCGGTGGCCGAGAAGTTCTTCCCGTACCAGGGCCCCGTCGAGTGGGCCCAGGAAGGCGCGTGAGCACGATGACACCACCCACCGCCATGAACGCCACCCGGCGCCTGCGCATCCGGCACACCACCCGTGTCTCGTACGCCCAGCCCGCGTCCTCCTCGCACAACGAGGTCCGGATGACCCCGCTGACCCTGCCGGGCCAGACCACCCTGGACGCGCGGGTGCTGGTCAACCCGTCGACGCCGACCTGGTCGTACTGGGACTACTGGGGCACCCAGGTCACCGGCTTCGACCTGATGGACCCGCACGGCCACCTCACGATCACCGCGTCCAGCCTGGTGGAGACGGCGCCGCCGGAGCCGCTGGCGAAGGCACCCGCCTGGGCGGAGGTCCGCCGGGTGACCGCCGGCTCCCGGCTGCTGGAGTACCTGACCGCGACCCGCCGGACGACGCTCCCGGCGGAGCTGGTCGAGCGGGCGCGGGAGACCGCCGCCGGGCTGGACGTGCACGAGACGGCGGTCGCCGTGTCGTCGATGGTCGCCGACCATGTGGCGTACGTGCCGGGCGCCACCGGCGTGCACACCAGCGCGGCCGAGGCGTGGGACCAGCGGGCGGGCGTCTGCCAGGACATCGCCCATCTCACCCTCGGCATGCTGCGCGGCCTCGGGCTGCCCGCCCGCTATGTCTCCGGCTACCTCCACCCGGAGCGCGAGGCGGAGCCGCACCGGCCCGTCGCCGGGCAGAGCCACGCCTGGATCGAGTACTGGGCGGGCGACTGGACCGGCCACGACCCCACCAACCGGGTCCGCGCCGACGAGTCCCACGTCGTCGTCGGGCGCGGCCGGGACTACGACGACGTCACCCCGCACAAGGGGATCTACCGGGGGGTGCCCGGGGGCCCGCCGGAGGTGACGATCGAGTTCACGCGGGTGGCGTGAGCGGGAGGCATGAGCGGGTGGCGTAGGCGGGTGGGGTGCGCGGGTGCGGTGCGCGGGTGCGGTGCGCGGGCTGTCACTCGTCGCGCGAGTAGTTCGTCAGCACGCAGCCCGCCTCCGCCTCGACGCGGCTGTACGTGTCGGGGATCTTCAGGCCCGGCTCGCAGTCGATGTAGAGCAGACCGGCGTCGAGGAAGGTCTGGGCGTGCTCGTCGCGGTCCACGTCGAGGACGAAGTTCATGCCGACCATGAGGCCGTTGTCGTCGGACTCGTCGGACGCGGCCAGGTCCAGCACGCCGGGCGCGGTGCGGCCGGCGGCCAGGCTCCACGCGGGCTTCGCGGCGAAGCCGGGGAGGCGGGGGCCGTCGTACGCGGGGGTCGTGGCGGTCGCCGTGGGGCGGTCGCCGGGCGCGGGGTTCTTGCCGCCGCCGTCCGGTTCACCGCCGTCGGCCGCCGTGCAGGCGGTCAGGAGGGCGAGGGAGAGCGCCGGCGTGAAGGGTGGGGCGAGGGACGCGGTGGAGAAGAGCGCCCGCCCGGCAGGGGCCTCGGGCCCCGCTCTGTGTGTTGTTCCCCCGGCGGCGGTGCGCGCGCAGCGCTTCGCCGAGCCCCCGTTGTGCTGAAGCATCCCGACAGTCGTCCCCCGTGATCACGACATGACAGGCCGAAACCCTAGACCATGGCGTGATCTTGGCGCGGGGACTGCACAGGATCTACGCAGGACGGCGACGGGGGTCGTATCCGGCCGCCCGCCGCCGCTGACGTCGTTGTCGTGACCGCTCGGTGCTAGTTCAGCTTGAGCGCGTCGCAGTCGGCCTTGTACTCGGCCGTGCAGATCTGCTTGACGGTGTAGATGCCGTCGGCGATGACCGTGTCCGCGATGTTCTTCTTGGTCAGTGCGACCGGCGGGACCAGCTGGGCGGGGATCTTCTTGGTGGTCGGGGAGTCGACGCTGTCCCTGGCGAGGGCGTCGAACTCGATGGAGCGGCCCTGGACCTTGGCGACGGCCATCTCGGCGGCGGCGTTCGCCTCCAGCGGGAACGACTTGTACACGGTCATGTACTGGTCGCCCGCGACGATCCGCTGCACCGCGTCCAGGTCGGCGTCCTGCCCGGTGACCGGCGGCACCTTGGAGACGCCGGAGGTCTTCAGGACGTCGATGACGGCACCCGCGATGCCGTCGTTGGCGGCGTAGACGGCGTCGATGTTGCCGGCGCCGAGCTTGGCGACGGCCTCCTCCATGTTCGCCTTCGCGACGACCGGGTCCCAGTCCTTGGTGTCGTACGTCTCGGAGATCGTCACCTTGTCGCCGAGTTCGGAGAGGGCGCCCTCCTTGAACATGGCGGCGTTGGGGTCGGTGGTCGACCCGTTCATCATGACGATCTTGTTGGCGGCGCTGTCGCCCAGCTTCTCCACCAGGGAACGGCCCTGCACCTGGCCGACCAGCTCGTTGTCGAAGGAGACGTAGCCGTCGATCGGGCCCTGGGCGAGCCGGTCGTAGGCGATGACCGGGATGCCGGCCTGGTCGGCGGTCTCGACGGCGCCCGCGATGCTCTTGGAGTCCACGGCGTCGACCACGATGATGTCGACCTTGTCGGTCACCATCTGTTCGAGCTGCTGGGTCTGGGTCTCCGGGTCCTTGTCGGCGTTGGCGTACTGCACCGTCGCCTTGTTGTCGGTCAGTTCGGCGATCTTCTTCTTCATGATCGGCAGGTCGAACTGCTCGTAGCGCTTGGTCTCCTTGTCCGGGAAGAGAACGCCCACCGTGATGTCGTCGCCCTTCGTGGGACTCGCCTCCGCGCTGCTGCCGACGTCCACGACGCCGCAGGCTGCGAGGGAGACGGCCGCCGCGGACGCCCCGAGGGCGGTCGCGGTACGGCGCAGGGCGGTACGACGCATACGGCTGCTGCCGGTCGTGCTGGTCTTACGGGCGTTCACATCAAGGGCCTTCCGGGCGTGGGTCGGCACTGAGACCCAGGTGGCTGAAAGCCAACGCGCTGATCACCGCAGCGTCAAGGAGTAATCACTTAACGAGATGACAACAGCGTTGTGTGGTCTCGGTGTGAAGAGGGTAAAGCAACGGGCTGCCGGTGCCCACGCGCGCCCTTCCCACGCGGGGAGGCGGGCGACGGTGCCGGAAAGGACCCCGCGCGAACGACCGCCCCCGCCGTGCGCGTTGACGAGCCGCCGGGCCCCGGGAGGGCGGTCGGCTGACGCCGGGGGCCGCGAACCGCGCAGGTCAGAGAGGGTGACCGGGCTCACGGACGAGGCTCGGGCACGGCCCGACAGACGGACAAGGACATGTGAGAGAAGAACGGGACGATCATCGCGTACGGGCGCCCGGCGCACCGTCCCGCGGCCCCCGTGCCGGGCGCCCGCGGGTGGCGGACGTCACTCCGTACGGCCGTGCCGCCGGGCCGGGCCACGAAGACCGCCGGGCCGCGGCCGCACCGGCCCCGACCCGGCTGGCCGGTCACGGTGAGTGACCGGGGCCCGCCCCCGGGGGCCCGTCCTCTCAGCCCTCGGCCCACTTCCGCAGCAGCGCCTCGCGCTCCTCGCGCCGGGGTGTTCCCTCGGCGGCGTGCGCGCGCCCCCAGTCCTCCAGAGCGCCGATGTCGGCCGTGCCGTCCACGAGGCGGTTCAGGAGGGCGACGGAGAGGTCGTACTCGGACTCGACGTAACCGCCGACGGCCGCCGCCGTGTACGCCTCCAGTTCGACGGTGGTCCCGTCGGCGGTCTCCAGGTGCACCTCGAAGGCGGCCGGGCTGCCACCGCCGCCGGCCACGGCGCTGAGTGCGACGTCCACGGCCGCGGTGACCATCAGCCGCCCGGCGGACCGGATCCGCACGTACCGCGTGGCGACCGACCGCAGGTCCGCCCACCGCCACTCGCCGCCCTGGTCCACACCGAGCCCCACGACGCCGTCCCGGGTCAGCCGCAGCCCACGCCCGGCCCCTTCGGGCTCCGCCCCGACGTACACCCCGCCGTCCTCGGCGATCCAGAACAGCCCGACCATGGCCATGAGTTGCCTCCCCAAAAACACAAGCGCCCTACATGTATCGCCTGGTGAGACACCACCCAGGGCCGGATGGTTCAGTCGGGGGAGAACCATCGTCATCCCATCAGGGGCCAGGGTCGATTCGCGAGGTGAGCTGTGATTACGACGGTTCCCATCGGTGGCTGGTTCTGGGAGACCAAGGCACAGCAACCCGGTGACGACCCCGCCGAGCGATGCACACAGCAGGCGCTTGACGTATGGCAGGTCCTGCTGGGTTGCGGCCACACCTCGCTGCCAGGCAGCGGCTCACCGACGGCCCTCAGTCCGTGGTCTGCTGCCGCTTCGGACGCCACACCACCAGCGCGCTCGTCTGCTGCGCCTGCTGGTACGGCACCAGGTCGCGCCGGTACGACGCGTGCACCGCCGCCTCGCGCTGCTGCATCGCCGCGGCGGCGCCGTCGAGCGCGGTCTCCAGCTCGACGACCCTCGCCTGGAGGGCGGCGACCTGGTTCTCCAGCTCGATGATGCGCTTGATGCCGGCCAGGTTGATGCCCTCGTCCTGCGACAACTGCTGGACGGTGCGCAGCAGTTCGATGTCACGGGCCGAGTAGCGCCGGCCGCGCCCGGCGGTGCGGTCGGGCGAGACCAGACCGAGGCGGTCGTACTGGCGCAGGGTCTGCGGGTGCAGACCGGAGAGCTGGGCGGCCACCGAGATGACGTACACCGGTGTCTCTTCCGTCAGCTCATAGGGGTTTCGTCGGCGACCGTCCATCTCCGTCATGCTCCCTTCGCGGCCTGGAACAGCTCCGCCCGCGGGTCCTCGCCCGCGGTCGCTTCGCGATACGCCTCCAAGGCGTCACGAGCCTTCCCCGACAGGTCCTTCGGGACACTCACCTCGACCGTGATCAGGAGGTCCCCGCGGGTGCCGTCCTTGCGGACCGCTCCCTTGCCGCGGGCCCGCATCGTACGGCCGTTCGGGGTGCCCGGGGGCAGCTTCAGGGTGACCGGCGGGCCGCCCAGGGTCGGGACCCTGACCTCACCGCCGAGCGCCGCCTCCGGATACGTCACCGGGACCGTCACCGTGAGGTTGTCGTCCTTGCGGCCGAACACGGGGTGCGCGTCGACGTGCACGACCACGTACAGGTCGCCCGCGGGGCCGCCGCGCTCACCGGGCGCGCCCTTGCCGCGCAGCCGGATCCGCTGCCCGTCGGCGACGCCGGCGGGGATGCGGACCTGCATGGTGCGGGAGGACTTGGCCCGGCCGGAGCCCTTGCAGATGTCGCAGGGGTTCTCGGCGATCAGGCCGCGGCCCCGGCAGTCGGGGCAGGGATCCGTCAGGGAGAAGCCGCCGCCGGAGCCCCGCGCGACCTGGCCGGTGCCGACGCACGTCGGGCACACCCGGGGGGTGCCGTTGGCGTCGCCGGTGCCCGAACAGGCCTTGCACGGGGACTGCGAGGACATCCGCAGCGGGACGGTGGCGCCCTCGATGGCCTCGGTGAAGCTCAGCGTGACCTCGGACTCGATGTCCTGGCCGCGCCGGGGCTGCACCCGCGTGGTGCCGGAGCCGCCCCGGTTGAACAGGCCCCCGAAGACATCACCGAGTCCGCCGCCGAAGCCGCCCGCTCCCTGTCCGCCCTGGGCGCCGCCTCCGAAGAGGTCGCCCAGGTCGAAGTTGAACGTGCCGCCGCCGGCGCCGGGGCCCGGACGGAAGCCGCCGTTGCCGAAGAGCGCGCGGGCCTCGTCGTACTCCTTGCGCTTCTTGGGGTCGCCGAGGACGTCGTTCGCCTCGGAGATCTCCTTGAACCGCTCCTCGGCCCTGGCGTTGCCCTTGTTGGCGTCCGGGTGGAACTCGCGGGCGAGCTTCCGGTACGCCTTCTTGATCTCGGCCTCGGTGGCGTCCTTGGGGACGCCGAGGACCTTGTAGTAGTCCTTCTCGATGAAGTCCTTGGTACTCATCCCCGACGTCCCTCCTTCCCCTTGTTCTTCGCGTCGTTCGCGTCGTAGACGTCAGCCCTCGTCCGGGCCACCGTTCTCCTTGTCGTCGGCCGTCTCCGCGGACTCGGAGTCCGCCTTGACTGTCTGCGCCCCCGGCTGGGGTTCGGCCACGGCCACCCGCGCGGGGCGGATGGTCCGCTCGCCGATGCGATACCCCGGCTGCAGAATCGCCACGCACGTCGTCTCGGTGACGTCCGGCGCGTAGCTGTGCATCAGGGCCTCGTGGATCGTCGGGTCGAAGGGCTCGCCCTCCTTGCCGAACTGCTGCAGACCCATCTTCGCCGCGACGGTCTCCAGCGACTCGGCGACGGACTTGAACCCGCCGACGAGTTCGCCGTGCTCGCGCGCGCGGCCGATGTCGTCGAGCACGGGCAGGAGCTCGGTCAGGAGGTTCGCCACGGCGATCTCCTTGACCGTGATCCGGTCCCGCTCGACCCGCCGACGGTAGTTCTGGTACTCGGCCTGGAGCCGCTGGAGGTCCGCCGTGCGCTCACCGAGCGCCGTACGCACCTGGTCCAGCTGGGCCGTCAGGCCGGCCACCTGGGCAGCCGCCGCCGCGTCCCCGGCCGGGGCCGCCCCCTCCTGGGGGGCGGCCTTCGGCTCGGCGTCCTCGGAGCCGGAGGAGGGGACGTCGGGCTGCTGCGGCTGACCTTTCGGCTGCTGCTCGTCGAAGCCCGGGGTCTCCTCCGTCACGCGGCACCGTCCTTCCGGTCCTCGTCGACGATCTCGGCGTCGACGACGTCGTCGTCGGCCTTGGCGCCGCCGGCGGCGGCACCCTCGGGACCGCCCGCGGCCTGCGCGGCCTGGGCGTCGGCGTACAGGGCCTGGCCGAGCTTCTGCGACACGGCGGCGACCTTCTCGGTGGCCGTGCGGATCTCGGCGGTGTCCTCGCCCTTGAGGACTTCCTTCAGCTCGGCGACGGCGGCCTCGACCTCGGTCTTGATCTCGCCGGGGACCTTGTCCTCGTTGTCCTTGAGGAACTTCTCCGTCTGGTAGACGAGCTGCTCGCCCTGGTTGCGGGTCTCGGCGGCCTCGCGGCGCTTCTGGTCCTCCTCCGCGTACTGCTCGGCCTCCTGGCGCATCCGGTCGACCTCGTCCTTCGGCAGCGAGGAGCCGCCGGTGACGGTCATCTTCTGCTCCTTGCCCGTGCCCAGGTCCTTGGCGGTCACGTGCATGATGCCGTTGGCGTCGATGTCGAAGGACACCTCGATCTGCGGGACGCCGCGGGGCGCCGGCGGCAGACCGGTCAGCTCGAACATCCCGAGCTTCTTGTTGTACGCCGCGATCTCGCGCTCGCCCTGGTAGACCTGGATCTGCACGGACGGCTGGTTGTCCTCGGCCGTGGTGAAGATCTCGGACCGCTTGGTCGGGATCGTGGTGTTGCGCTCGATGAGCTTGGTCATGATGCCGCCCTTGGTCTCGATACCGAGGGACAGCGGGGTCACGTCGAGGAGCAGGACGTCCTTGACCTCACCCTTGAGGACACCGGCCTGGAGCGAGGCGCCGATGGCGACGACCTCGTCCGGGTTCACACCCTTGTTGGCCTCCTTGCCGCCGGTCAGCTCCTTGACGAGCTCGGCGACGGCGGGCATACGGGTGGAGCCACCGACGAGAACGACGTGGTCGATCTCGGAGAGGTTGATCCCGGCGTCCTTGATGACGTTGTGGAACGGCGTCTTGCAGCGCTCCAGCAGGTCCGCGGTCAGCTGCTGGAACTGGGCGCGGGTGAGCTTCTCGTCGAGGTGCAGGGGGCCCTCGGCGGAGGCGGTGATGTACGGCAGGTTGATCGAGGTCTCCGTGGAGGAGGACAGCTCGATCTTCGCCTTCTCGGCGGCCTCGCGCAGACGCTGGAGCGCCATCTTGTCCTTGGCGAGGTCCACGCCGTGGCCGGCCTTGAACTGCTGCACCAGGTAGTCGACGACGCGCTGGTCCCAGTCGTCACCACCGAGGTGGTTGTCACCGTTGGTGGCCTTCACCTCGACGACGCCGTCACCGATCTCCAGGAGCGACACGTCGAAGGTGCCGCCACCGAGGTCGAAGACGAGGATGGTCTGGTCGTCCTTGTCGAGACCGTAGGCCAGGGCGGCGGCCGTCGGCTCGTTGACGATGCGCAGGACGTTGAGACCGGCGATCTCACCGGCCTCCTTCGTCGCCTGCCGCTCGGAGTCGTTGAAGTACGCGGGAACGGTGATGACCGCGTCCGTGACCTTCTCGCCCAGGTACGCCTCGGCGTCCCGCTTCAGCTTCTGGAGGATGAAGGCGGAGATCTGCTGCGGGTTGAACGGCTTGCCGTCCAGCTCGATCTTCCAGTCCGTACCCATGTGGCGCTTCACGGACCTGATCGTCCGGTCCACGTTCGTGACCGCCTGGCGCTTGGCGACCTCGCCGACGAGCACCTCACCGTTCTTGGCGAAGGCGACGACGGACGGCGTGGTCCTGGCGCCCTCGGCGTTGGTGATGACGGTGGGCTCGCCGCCCTCCAGAACGCTGACGACGGAGTTAGTCGTGCCCAGGTCGATGCCGACCGCACGTGCCATTTCGATTCCTCCAGCTGACTTGAGTGGAACGGACTCAAGTGTGCACGACCCGTCCCGCCGGGTCAACAGACCTGAGTCCGCCCGACTCAACTTTTATCTCGTACTTATGTGCAGGTGGCCGCTGAGCTGGGGTTCAGCCCGGCTAGGGGCCCAGAAACGTACCTCGGGATGGTGAACCGACGGGCCGTCGAGGAGGGGGCGGTGGCGGTGACGCAGGTGCCGGTCGAGGAACGCGGCGACGTAGGCGCGGGTGATCTCCACCCCTCGCGCTCCGGACAGCACGTCCTCCGCGGCCGTCCCGCCCGCCGCCGTCTCCGCCGTCCCGTCCGCCGCCCCCGGGTCGGCCTGCTCGACGAGCGCCAGCAGGTCGGTGAAGGACTCGTGCTGACCGCCGTCGACCGTCAGCCAGCGCTTCCACCCGGACAGCGCGGACCAGGTACGACCCCAGTACGGCTCCCCCGCGCCACCCGGCGCGTTCTCGGGCGTGCCCATCATCAGGAACGGCCGGTCGACCCCCGGCGTGGAGACCTCGGCCAGACCGTCCAGGGTGAGCCCCGCGTCGATCCTGCGGTCGCCCCGCATGGCCGGGACGGTGCTGTACCCGCCCGCGGAGTGCCCCACCATCGCGACGCGCCGCCCGTCGACGGCCCTGCCGCCGCCCCAGACCGGACGGGGTCCGGTGAGCCGGTCGAGCACGAACCGCATGTCCGCGGCGCGGCCCTCGCCGATCCTGGTGAGCTTCGCCTGGTCGTAGGGCGGGACGCAGGCGGAGCACGGCGTCGTCCGCCCGTCGGGGAAGGTGGTCCCGACGGCCTCGTGGTTGTGCCCGACGCCCGCGACGACGTAACCGCGGCTCGCCAGGTCCTCCGCGAGCGACGACAGGGTGGCACGCGGCAGCTTGAACCCCGGCGAGAGCAGGACCAGCGGCGAACGCCGCGCCAGCGGGCGGGCGTCGGCCACGGCGTGCGTCCGCACCTTCGCCAGCGTGTCCTCCGGTACGTCGTCGGCGCCCAGCAACTCCAGCAGCGCCGCCGACTCCCGCTCCGTCATGTACGGCGCCGGCCGGGCGCCCCGGGCGGGCACCGCCGGGTACCACAGCGACACCATCAACTCCCGCCGCTCCCCGGCGACCCAGGGGTCGGCCCGGGACGCGTCCCGCAACGGCAGATCGGTCCGCCCCACGGCGAACGGCCCGGTGGGACGCGGCAGTTCGAGGACGGGGGCGGTGCCGGCGCCCGAGGCCGCAGGCGCGACGGAAGGCGTGGCAGCAGGCGAGGCCGAGGCGGCGGAGCCGGTCACCGCGAGGACGGTGCAGGCCATGGCCGCGGCAAGGGCGACACCCCGGGCGAAGCCCCCGGCCCTGGCCATGGGGCTGGCCCTGACCATGGGGCTGGCCCTGACCATGGGGCTGGCCCTGACCATGGGGCTGGCCCTGACCATGGGGCTGGTCCTCGCGGGAGCGGCACGGCGGAGATCACGAAGGAGGCTCATACGATCGCTCGTCACGCCCCCTAAGACGTATCCGGACCGTTCCCGCCTCCAGATCCACGCGAAAAGACGGATCCTCCCTATATAGGTCGTGTCCGCGAAGTCCCGTCATGCGCCCGGAGGGCGGGCCCCGCGGCGTGACTTCGCGGACACCAGGCCGCACCTCGCCGAGGCGGTCGTGGAAGCGGGCCGACGGTCACCGGAGGTCGCCCTCCACCGTGTCGGACCGCCAGGCCGCCAGCCGCTCGGCGATCGGGGCGGCGGAGGCCAGGACGTGACGGGCGTAGGCGTCGCGCTCATGGGCGAGGACGGCCGCCTCCCAGACGCAGGGGGCGAGACCGGCGCGGCCGGGCCGCAGTTCCTCCGGGCGCCCGGCGGGACCGGTGAAGATCGCCAGGTCGGCCATGAACCCCTCGATCCAGGTGTGCACCAGGACGTAGTCGCCGTCCCCGCCCGCGTGCAGGACCAGGACGGCGAGGCCGAGGGATCCGCGAGCACGGCCGAGGGCGAGGTGCGCCTCGGCGACACGGAGGGCGGCGGCCGTCCCCGCCTCCGTCACGGTGCGGCCCGGCGCGGTGAGGCCGTAGACCTTGACGAGGTGTCCGGAGAGCTCCCGGGTGCCCAACGGGCGTACGGGCCGCACGTGGTGCTCCTCGGCCAGTGCGAGCAGCGCGTCCGGGTCCACCGCCGAAGGCACGGCCGGGAGGTCGTGATCATGTCCAGTCATGGGAGCCATCATGTGCGGCACGGCAGGGGGCGAACCAGGGGCCTCCCCGCGCCGGCGGCCTACGAACGGCGCCTGACGGCCACCCCGCCCCGCCGGTGCGGCGACCCGGGCGACGGCCCCGCCCCGGGGGCGGCCGCGGGGAACCGGCCGGTCGCCGGGCCCGGATCGGGGCGTCGGGGCCGGGACATCGCCCGCGCGCCCCCGGCGCCCCCGGCCGCCCCGAGCCCGTACACCCGCACCCGCGACATCCCGGCCACGACGACGGCCGCGGCGCCCACCACCCACCACACCCCGCCGGCCTTCATCCACAGCATGTGGACGGCGACCCCGACGACGACCGACGCGACCGCGCACACCCCCACCGCGACGGCGACGCCCACCGGTGTGAGCCCCAGCCGGCGCAGCCGGTGGGGCAGATGGTCGGGGCCGCTCCGCCAGGGTTCGCGGCCGGCGAGCCGCCGGGAGAGCAGGACGAGGACCGCGTCGGCGGCGGCCGGCGCGGTGAGCGCGAAGGGCGCGCCGATCCCGACGCCGTGCCCCGCGGCGTACGCGTACACCTGTACGACACCGCCCGCGAGCAGGAACCCGACGAACAGCGCCCCGCACTCCCCGAGCGCCACGCGCGCGGGCGGCCAATTCTGCATCAGGAACCCGGTGAGCCCCGCGGCGAGCACACTGCACAGCGCGGCCAGCCCGTCGAGCACCTCGGCGGCGGCGCAGACGCTCAGCCCGAACGCGGTGACCACCCCGACCACGCCGAGCACCCCGTCGGGACGCCCGAGCCCCTTGAACCCGTGCACGACGAACACGATCCACACGACCCCGCCCACGCCCGCGAGGACACCGGTCTCCTCGTACGGCACCACGAACGCGGCGGCGCAGGCGACCCCCACGACCCGCGGCACCCAGGGCAGCCCCCACAGATCGCCGATGAGCCCGAGCCCGCCCACGGCCGCCCCCGCGAGGAGCAGCCGCATGGCCTCGTCGCCCAGCGGCGCGACCCCGCTGCGCTCGCCCAGCCAGGCCACACCGCCGACCCCGCAGACGAGCGCGACACCCCCCAGCAACGGCACGGGCCGCATCCGCCGCCGCTCCACGATCCCGAACCGCTGGGCGGGCACGCGTACGGCCGCCGTCAGCACGGCGGTGACCAGGAGGGCGGACGCGGCGGCGAGGATTCCGTACAGCACGGAACCAAGTTAGGGGTGATTGTGTCGATTTCATACGAATAACACGATCATTTTGAAACAGCACGATCGTTTCGTTCGTCCGCCCGAGGTACGGAAAGCACCCCGCGGGGCACACAGCCCGTGGGAGCCTGTTGCGGCTCGGAACACGTCAGGGGCTCAGGGGGAGGGCTCGGTGGGGGACACGCTCCAGAACGGGCTGTTCGCGGCCGGGGGATCCGTACTCACCGCGATCGTGTTCGTCGCGAGGCGCTGGATCACCGCCAAGGCACGACTCGTCCTGGACTTCGTGTACACCCGTCTGGCCGGCAGCGCGCTGCTCCGCCGTACCGCCCTCGGGAAGTACACCCGCGCCCTCCACGACCGCCACCGCCGCTTCGCCGTCTCCTTCCAGGTCGACGAGGACCTCAAGCTGCCGATGGAATCGGTGTACGTGCCGCTGCGCGGTGCCCGGGCCGACGGTGCGCCGGGCGAACTGGCGGCGGACCTGCGGGCGGAGCGGCACAGCGTGGTCCTGGGGGTGCCCGGCGCGGGCAAGACGATGCTGCTGCGGCATCAGGTGCTGATGTGGGCGAGGGAGCGGGTGGGCACCGCCGCCCCCGCCGAAACGGACGGCGAGAACAGCGGTGACGGCTCGGCCCCACGGCGGCGGAAGGGAAGGCGGCGGCGGGTGGACCTGCGGGAGCTGGGCGACATCCCGGTCCTCCTGGAACTGCACCGCCTCAACAAGGCTCCCGAACTCACCCTGGAGGAGCACATCGTGCAGCACTTCGCGCGGCACGACTTCCCCGGGGCGGACAAATGGGTCGCGCGGGCCCTGGAACGCGGTGACCTCGCCCTGTACCTCGACGGCCTCGACGAGGTCTCGACGGACCTGCGTCCGCTGGTGGCGGACCGGATCGAGCAGTTCGCGGCACGATACGCGGCCTGCCGGATCGTGGTGACGTGCCGGATCGCGGTGTACGACGGCTGGTTCACGGAGTCCTTCGGCCAGACGCTGCGGGTGTGTGACTTCGACGAGCACCTCATCCGCCGCTTCCTGAACGGCTGGCCCTGGCGCACCGGCACCGCCGTGGAGACGTCCGGCACGGTCGACCAGGTCCTCGGCGCCCTGCGCGACACCCCGCAGATCATGGCCCTGGCCCGCAACCCCCTGCTGCTGACGATGATCGCGTACCTCTACGACTTCGTGTACGCGGGCACCGACCAGGTCCTGCCCCACACCCGCGCCGAGTTCTACAAACAGGTCATCGACAGCCTGCTCATCGACCGCCGCCGCCAGTCGGTGTTCCCGTTCCCCTTGAAGAAGGCGGTCCTGCAGGAGCTGGCTCTGGCGGCTCAGGACATCCCCTCGGGTGTGCACGACCGGCTGGCGCTGCCGCACGGAAAGGTGCTGGAGACCGTCCGGCGGGTGCTGGAGCAACAGCAGCGCAGGCCGGAGGCCGCCGAGGCCGTGCTGGACGAGATCGTCCACCGCAGCGGACTCCTGCTGGCCGTGGACAACGGGGAGCGCTACCAGTTCGCCCACCTCACCCTTCAGGAGTATCTGGCCGCGGTGAAGCTGGCGGCGGACCCGGCGGGGCTGCTGCGCCGCTACCGCGACGACCCGGCGGCCTGGCGGGAGACGGTCCGCTTGTGGTGCGGGGTGGAGCCGCGCGACTGCACGGACGTGGTGCGGGAGGTGTTCCGCCGGGACGACCTGCTCGCCTTCCAGTGCCTCGCCGACGCCCACACCATCGAGGGCGGGCTCGCGGAGAAGATCCTTCACCACTTCCGCGGGATGCTGGGCGCCGCGTCCGCCTCGCAGGTCTCCGGTTCCGTCTCGATCACCGGCGAGGCGGTGATCGCCGCGTTCGGCCTGGTGGCGAGCGACCAGCGCACACGGGGTACGGCGGTCTTCGACTTCCTGGTGGAGACGGCCCGCTCGGATCCGGACGCCGGCCGCGCCCGCGCGGCGGCGCACGCCCTGGCGAGCACCAACCTGCCAAAGGCCGCCGCCGTCCTGGCGTCCATGGCTCAGCCGAACGACGCGGCCTGGTCGGCCCTGGTGACCATGGGAGACCTGGCCGTGTCCGCGTTCCAGGAGCAGGCGGCCACTCATGTCGAGGCGGTACGCGCACTGTGGACGATTCGCACGCCGAAGGCGGCGCTCGCACTGAACCACCTGCTCTGGCAGCTCCCGAACGGGGCAACGCGGGCCCAGTGCGCCTTTCACCTGGGCGAACTGATCGGCGCCCCGGAGATCGCCGACGAACTGAGGACCGCTCCCGTGGGGAGGCGCACCCACCGCACCCACACGGAGCTCCACTGGGTGTGGCGCCCTTTTCGGCACGGGGAGGACGACTCGCTCGTTCCGATAGCCGCGACCATCGCCGCGGTCATCGGCGCGGAGGGCGACGAGGCGTGGGCGACCCTGCCGGCGCCCGATCCGCGGATCGTCGCCGCGCTGCTCCTCATCAAGCAGGACCTCGCGCTGTCCGACGTGGAAGAGCTGCGCTCGACCGTGCGCGTCGGGGAGGAACTGGGGGACTGGCTGCGGCAGCGGAGCGATCGCCTCCATGTGGCACACGTGCCCGTGATGGACGGGGAGATCAGCAGGCAGCGTCTCGGCATATATCTCGAGATGGAGGTGAACAGATTCAGCTCGGTCCTGCTGCGACAGGTCGATGAGGTGCTCTTCGCGGCCGGCCTGACCTCCCGACGGCTGATGTTCCTGGCCCGCCTTCCCGACCCGCTGCAGATGCGAGCGGCGGCAGCGCTGCTCAGACAGGAGAAGTTCGCCGGCCCCGAGAGCTGGGACGTGGTGCCGCCGGAGTCAAAGGCCCGGAGGTACGACTACGACACGAGCCCGCACTACCGGTTCATCGTGTCGCTCTGTCTCCTGCTGTCGGGCGTCGCCGGCGCGGGAGCCCTGCCGGTGGCCCTGGGCGACCGGCAGTGGGGCCCGCAGTGGCTCGCGATAGCGGTCCTCGGGCAGCTGGTCGTCGGCTGGCTGATCCTTTTTCGGAACGGTGCCCACCGCGACAACGCCGCACTGGTCGTCCTGGGTCTCCTCAGCGGCATCGTCCTCGGTTTGATGATCAAGGAGCGTGCGCGGGAAGCGTTCCACGCGCTCGGCACCATCGGTCTGTTTCCCGCCGTCATCACCTACGCCTACGCGGAGATCGCACGGTTCTGGGGCCCGTTCGCCGCCATCGCCGTGCTGGGGGCGGTGGGCGGTATCTGTTACGCGGCAGCCGCCCGGGGCATCGTGCTCCAGCGCCGCTGGCAGGCCCGCAACCACCCCATTTGCGAGCTGGTCCTCAAACCGCTCCTCTGACCACCCCCGAAGTCGCCCACCAGCGGTGCGGTCGGCCACTCAGGCAACCCTCAGCGACGCAGATCACCGCGTCGCTGGCTACAGTGCGGCAAAGGAAGTGGGTAGTCTCAGACGGACTGCATAAGTTACCGCTTAGTAATGACCCTCGCAGGCCCGAGGAGCCCCGAAATGCAACTCGCCGCGATCATCGTGTCGCTGGTACTGACCGTGGTCGGCGTCGCGCTGCTCGCACGCGCCATCGGTCAGTTCATCCGGTACTTCAAACTGGGCCAGCCGGTCCCGGCCGGCAGCCGAACGGACAACCCCTACCAGCGCAGTGTGACGCTGGTACGGGAGTTCCTCGGGCACACCCGGATGAACCGGTGGGGCATCGTGGGCTTCGCCCACTGGTTCGTCGCCGTCGGCTTCCTCACCCTCCCGCCGACCCTCGCCCAGGCGTTCGGCCAGCTCTTCGAGGCCGACTGGGTGCTGCCGGTCATCGGCGGTTTCCTGCCGTTCGAGCTGTACATCGAGTTCATCGGCGTGATGACGGTGCTCGGCATCGCCACGCTGATCGTGATCCGGCTGCTGAGCCTGCCCTCGCGCGCCGGTCGCAAGTCCCGCTTCGCGGGCTCCAAGGCCGGTCAGGCGTACTTCGTCGAGTACGTCATCCTCACCATCGGTCTCGCCATCTACGTGTTGCGCGGCCTCGAGGGCGCGATCCACGACGTCGACCACTACGAGGCCGCCTACTTCGCCTCGTACCCGCTGGTCCTCGCCTTCAAGGGGCTCAGCCTCCCGGTCCTGCAGAACCTGGTCTACTTCACCGCGATGGTGAAGATCAGCACCTCGTTCATCTGGATGATCGTCGTCTCGCTGAACACCAACATGGGTGTCGCCTGGCACCGCTTCCTCGGCTTCCCGAACATCTGGTTCAAGCGGAACGCCACCGGTGAGACCGCCCTCGGCGCGCTCCAGCCGATGACGAGCGGCGGCAAGCCGATCGACTTCACCGACCCCGGTGACGACGACGTCTTCGGTGTCTCCCAGGTCGAGCAGTTCTCCTGGAAGGGCCTGCTGGACTTCTCCACGTGTACGGAGTGCGGTCGCTGCCAGTCGCAGTGCCCCGCCTGGAACACCGGCAAGCCGCTCTCCCCGAAGCTGCTGATCATGTCGCTGCGCGACCACGCGCACGCCAAGGCCCCCTACCTCCTCGCCGGTGGCGGCAAGACCATGGAGGGCGAGGAGAAGGCGTCCGAGGAGCAGCTGAAGGACGTGCCCGCCGCGGCCCTAGCCGAGGCCGAGCGGCCGCTGATCGGCACCGTCGAGGAGAACGGCGTCATCGACCCCGATGTGCTGTGGTCCTGCACCACCTGCGGCGCCTGCGTCGAGCAGTGCCCCGTCGACATCGAGCACATCGACCACATCGTCGACATGCGCCGCTACCAGGTGATGATCGAGAGCGCCTTCCCGTCCGAGGCGGGGACGATGCTCAAGAACCTGGAGAAGAAGGGCAACCCCTGGGGCCTGGCCAAGAAGCAGCGGCTGGAGTGGCTCAAGGAGGTCGAGTTCGAGGTCCCGGTCGTCGGCAAGGACATCGAGGACCTCAGCGAGGTCGAGTACCTGTACTGGGTCGGCTGCGCCGGCGCCCTGGAGGACCGCGCCAAGAAGACCACCAAGGCGTTCGCCGAGCTGCTGCACATCGCGGGCGTGAAGTTCGCGATCATGGGCGGCGACGAGAAGTGCACCGGTGACTCCGCCCGGCGTCTGGGCAACGAGCCCCTGTTCCAGGAGCTCGGCATGGAGAACGTCATGGCGCTGAACATGGCGTTCGGCGAGGAGATGGACGAGGACGGCAAGGTGACGCCGGAGTCGGCGAAGCCGAAGTCCTCGAAGAAGATCGTCGCCACCTGCCCGCACTGCCTCAACACCCTCGGCAACGAGTACCCGCAGCTCGGCGGCGACTACGAGGTCATCCACCACACGCAGCTGCTCCAGCACCTGGTGGACGAGGGCAAGCTCGTCCCGGTCACGCCGGTCGAGGGCATCATCACGTACCACGACCCGTGCTACCTGGGCCGCCACAACAAGATCTACACGCCGCCGCGCGAGATCATCGGCAAGGTGCCGGGCCTGCGCAACGAGGAGATGCACCGCCACAAGGAGCGCGGCTTCTGCTGTGGCGCCGGTGGCGCGCGGATGTGGATGGAGGAGCGGATCGGCAAGCGCATCAACAACGAGCGCGTCGACGAGGCCCTCTCCCTCAACCCGGACATCGTCTCCACCGCCTGCCCCTTCTGCCTCGTCATGCTGACCGACTCGGTCAACGGCAAGAAGAACGATGGCAAGGCCAAGGAGTCCATCCAGGTCGTGGACGTGGCCCAGCTGCTGCTGGACTCCGTCAAGACCCCGGCCGCGGACGAGGACGAGCCCCCCGCGGGCACGTCCGAGACCGAGAACGAGCCGGAGCCCCAGCCGGTCAAGTGACCCGGCCCCTCACCGCGACGGCCCGGTGACCTCGCCGACGCCCCCGTGCTCCCCCCGAGCACGGGGGCGTCGCCGTTCCGCGCGGTACCGCTGGAACGCCTCGCGGGCGTCCGGCACGAACGCCGGGTCACGCACCCATCCGGCCAGCTCCGCCTCGCTCACCCAGCCGTACCAGGCGATCTCCGCGGGGTCCGGCCGCACAGGCCCCGTGACGACCACCTCGTGCAGACCCAGCCAGTACGGGCTGATCGCGCCCGCGCACCGGAACTTCAGCAGGAACCGGGGGCGGCACCGGACGCCCAGCTCCTCCTCCAGCTCCCGCGCGGCGGCCTGCTCGTACGACTCGCCGACCTCGGCGGCACCGCCGAGCATCCAGTTCATCCGACCGGGGAAGCGCGCCATGTCGTCGGGGCGGCGGTGGAGCAGATACCGGCCGACCGGGTCGCGGCACACGACCGTCGCCACGCGGTGCAGCCACCCCCGGCGGACCGCTTCCGCCCGGTCCACGACACCGATCACCTCGTCGTCCTCGCCGACCCGCTCCATCAGCTCGCCCATGCGCCTCACCCTGGCAGAGGGCACCGACAGGCAAGAGGAGCATCAACCGGCCGCCGCGGCGACGGCGGGCTCACGCCCTCGCCCCACCCGCCGCGCAGGGCGTGGTGCTCACCCCTCCGTGAGGTGTTCCTCGACCTCCCGCGGGAGGTCGTCCCCCAGGCGGGTCAGGAACTGGGGTTCCTCGTTCGGTGCGCGGCGGACGGCGATGGCGTCGGACGGGTCCAGGCCCTTGATCGCGTACGCCTCGTAGACCTCCGGTTCGGGGGTGGGGTCCGTGTCCCCGGGGGTGTCGTCGCAGTCGGTCGTGCGGGCCGTTCCCAGCCTCGCCCCCAGGGCGAAGCCCTTCCCGCCCCGGTCGATATAGCTCTCCCCGCCGTACTCCACGAGGAACACGCACTTCGCCACACCGGAGCCGCTGTCACCGGAGCCGGAGTCGGAGCCGTCATCGCCGTCGTCCCGCCCCGCCTTCCCGAGGACCCGGTCGGCCGCGTCCGCCACGGGCTCGTCCTCGCGGGGGACCACCATGACCGACAGCTCCCCGCCGGGTGACTCGCGGACGGCGATCGCGTCGGCGGGATCGACGCCCTCGACGGCGTACGCCGTGTAGACGGTCCGGTCCGGCGCCGCGTCGGCGTCCTCCTCGGCCCCTCCCTGGTCCAGGCAGACCGCCTGCCGCGCGGTGCCGACCTCGGCGCCGAGGTCGACGTCGACGCGGCCCACGTCGACGTACTGCCGGTCGCGGTGGTCCACCACGAACGCGCAGGACCCCGCAGCCTCCCCCGCACCGCCCACCGCGGCGCAGCCGACGGCGAGGGGGGCCAGTACGAGGGCGGCCAGGGCGGTCCGGGCACGGGGAACGAGCATGGTCACGTCTCCTTCGTCAGGGGTCGCTTCGCTCCCTGGACGCGCCACCCGCGCCGAACGTTCGCTTCACTTTCCGGCCACCCGCACACAACCCTTCGTACGCCCCGCGCGTCACACCGACGAACAGCCCAACAGCCCTGCGTACGCCCCGCCCCGTCCTCCGGAGGTCACCCGTGGTTGCAAGGAAGCTCGTCGTGGCCGTCTGCGCGGGCGCGCTCGCGGTGGTGGGCCTCACCCTGCCGACGGCCGGGAGCGCGGTCGCCGCGCCGGGGCTGAAGGACGACTTCGACGGCGACGGGTACCGGGACCTCGTCATCGGCACGCCCAAGGCCAACGCCGTGACCGTCACGTTCGGTTCCTCCTCCGGTGTCGGCACCGGCTCCGCCAGGTCGGTGACCCTCACCCAGAACTCCCCCGGCGTGCCCGGCGCCCTGGAGCCCGAGGACGAGTTCGGCGAGAACGTGACCAGCGGAGACGTCAACCACGACGGCTACGCGGACCTGATCGTCGGCGCGCCCGGCGAGAAGGTCGACGGCAAGCCGGACGGCTCCCTCACCCTCCTGTGGGGCGGCACCCGCGGCTTCCGCACCGGCGGCATGGTCCTCGACGTGCCCAGCGACGAGGACGTCCGCTTCGGCGAGGGCGCCTCCTTCGTCGACCTCGACGGCGACGACGCCGGCAACCTGGTGGTCGTCTCCGAGAACCGCTTCTGGTGGTACGCCGACGGCGTGCCGGACGGGCCGGCGCTCGCCCCGGAGGTCGACTTCCTGCCCGACGGCGTACGGCTCGACGGCGTCCTCGGCGCGCATTTCTCCAACGGCTCGGGCAGCGACTACGTCCTGCACGGCACCGACGCCGCGGGCCGGGGCTTCGCGGGCTACCTGCGGGGCGGCGCCGGAGACATCGGCTACTACTACCGGCCCCTCTTCCAGGGCGCCGTGTCCGACGTCGTCACCGAGGCGCGGGTCGCGGCCGGCGACCTCGACGGGAACGGCTACAGCGACCTCGTCCTCGGCGAACCGTCCGCCGGCACCGGCGGACGGTTCGCCGTGTGGCCCGGCAACGACCGCGGGCTCGGCGTGGACGGGTGGCCCTCCCGGTCGTACAGCCAGGCGAGCACGGGCGTCCCCGGCGCCGACGAGCCGGGCGACGGCTTCGGCGGCTCGGTCGCCGCGGGCGACGTCACCGGCGACGGGTACGCGGACGTGGCCGTCGGCGCGCCCGGCGAGACGGTCGACGGGGTGCGGGGGGTGGGCAACGCGGTCCTGCTGAAGGGCTCCGCGACCGGCCTGGGCCGGGGCACGTCCTGGCAGCAGGCCACCCCGGGCGTGCCCGGCGCGGCCGAGCCCGACGACGCCTTCGGCTCCGCCGTCCGCCTCAAGGACGTCAACGGCAACGGCCGCGCCGACCTGGCGATCGGCGCGGCCGGCGAGGACATCGGTACCGCCGCGGACACGGGCGCGGTCTGGGTCCTGCGCGGTACGGCCTCCGGTCTCACGACGTCGTACGCCGCGTCCTTCAACGCCACCGACTTCGGCCTGGGCGGTACCCCGTACCCCGCGTTCGGCTCCGTCCTCCGCTAGCCTCCACCCACCCGGCGCCGCGACCCGGCGCCACGACCCCCGGCACCTCGACCCCCGGCACCTCGACCCGGCACACCGACTCCCGCCGCCCCCAGACCAGTTGGAGCCCTCCGTGTCCACCACCCCCCAGCGCCGCGGCCGTCGGCCGCTCGGCGGGCGAAGAGCCCTCCCCGCCCTTCCCGTCGCCCTCCCCGCCGCCGTCCTCGTCACGGTCGCCGGGCTGTCCCTCGGGATGCTCGTCGCGCCCCCGGCGGCCGCCGCCGGGTCCGTACGCGGCGACTTCGACGGCGACGGCTACGCCGACCTCGCGGTGGGCGTCCCCGCGGGCACCGCCGGCGGACACGCCAAGGCCGGCTTCGTACATGTGCTGTGGGGCTCCGCGGACGGCCTCGGCGGCAGGAGCACCCGGATCGACCAGGCCGGCGGCGGTATCCCGGGCACGGCGGAGGCCGGTGACCAGTTCGGGTACGCCGTGCGGGCGGCGGACTTCGACGCGGACGGTCACGCCGACCTCGCGGTGACCGCGCCCGGCGAGCGGCTCGGCGGCTCCGACCGGCACCAGGGGGCCGCGTACGTGCTGTGGGGCTCGGCGAAGGGTCTCAGGTCGGGGCTCACGGTCGCCAAGGGCGGCCCCGGGCAGCAGCTCGGACGACTGGTCACCGCCGGGGACTACGACGGGGACGGCGACCGGGACCTCGTCCTCTCCGTGAGCGGCGAGGAGGGCGGCGCCACTGTCCTGCGGCCGGGACCGCTCACGAAGGCCGCGCCCACCACGCTCGTCGAGGGCTACGACTTCGGTGACGCCCGCGCGCTGACCACCGCGGACTTCGACGGCGACGGCAAGGACGACCTGGCCGTCACCTTCAAGGGCCTGGAGAGCGCGGGCACCCGCGTCCGCTCCCTGTCCGCCGACGGCTGGACGACCCGCTGGCAGGCCCCCGACTTCGCCTCCGCGCTCGCCGCCGGTGACTTCGACGGCGACGGCCGCACCGACCTGGCGCTCGGCGAGGTGCTGCCGAACCCGGAGGCGGAGGGGGCGGCGTGCGCGGACCGGCTCGGCGGCGCCCTCGCCACGGTGTACGGGGCGCCGGGCACCACGCTCGGCGGCGAGGTCACCTGCACCACCCAGTCCTCCCCCGGCGTGGGCGGCACGGCCGAGACCGAGGACAACTTCGGGGCCGCGCTGGCCGTCGTCGGCCTCGACGGCAGCGGGCCCGACTCCCTGCTCGTGGGCGCGAGCCACGAGGCGGTGGGGGCGGCGGCCCGCGCGGGCGCGTACTGGGAGCTGAAGGCGGGCGCCGACCGGGTGTTCACCGGGCCGGCCTTCACCCAGAGCTCCGCCGGGGTCCCGGGCACGGCCGAGGAGGGCGACCTGTTCGGGGCGGCGCTGGCGGCGGCCGACTTCGACACGGCGAGGTACGACGACCAGGTGGTGGGCGCGCCCGGCGAGAACGCCCGCACGGGCGCCCTCTGGTACCGCCCGTCGGCGGGCGACGGCCCCCGCCCCGCCGCGGTGTCCCTGACACCGGCGAAGCTCGGCCTGACGGGAGCGTCGGGGTACGGGGCAGTGCTCGGCAGGTGAGGAGTGCCGGGGAGTGCCGGGGAGTGCTGAGCCGGGCAAGGGCGCAGGGAAGCAAGAGGTCCCCGGCGCCCCACCGGTTCCACCGATCACAAAGAATTCTCGAACTCCCGTACAACCCTCCCGTACCTCCGGCGGTCTCCTGTGCGCCGACTTCCCCGTGACCCCCGGGTGAACTCCGGGCGAACACGGACAGGAAGGGCACCCCATTGACTGCGGACGCCTGCCAGGCGTCCCGCATGCAGCAGGAGATTCCCGCATGCACAAGCACCTGCGACTCGCCCTCGCGACGGCCTCCGCGGCCGCGCTGACCGGCGGTCTGCTCACGTTCTCGGCGGCGACGGCGACGGCCGCCGACTCGGTCCACCACCCGGTGGCGGACTTCAACAACGACGGTTACGGCGATGTGGCGTACTCGGCCGGTTACGCCACGGTCGGCGGCAAGAAGGGCGCCGGCCAGATCGTCGCCCTGTACGGCTCCGCGAGCGGCGTGACGTCCACGAAGCGCACCACGATCAGCCAGAACACCTCCGGCGTGCCCGGCCAGGCCGAGACGAACGACCTCTTCGGCTGGGTGAGCGCGTACGGCGACTACAACGGCGACGGCTTCGACGACCTCGCCGTGTCGGCGTCGTACGAGGACGTCGACGGCGACACCGACGGCGGCACGGTCCTCATCGTGTGGGGCTCGGCGAACGGCCTGTCCGGCGCCACGACCCTCAACGACCCGGCGGCCTCCTCGCACGACCGCTGGGGCACCGCCCTCGCGTCGGGTGACTTCGACGGCGACGGCAAGGAGGACCTGGCGGTCGGCTCCTCGTCGAACCGCGTGTACGTCTTCAAGGGCGGCATCGGCAAGTCCGGCGCGTACGGAGGCCGCTACAGCTTCACCACGGCCATCCAGTCCGGCTCCGCCACCGGCACCCTGATGCTCACCGCGGGCGACGTCAACGGCGACAAGCGGAGCGACCTGGTCGTCGACGGCTTCGAGACCGACGGCACCTGGCACTACAACACCAACTGGTACGTGCCCGGCAGCGCCTCCGGTCTCAGCGCCTCGAACGCGAAGGAGCTGAAGCGCGGCATCGTCACCGGCATCGGCGACATCAACGGCGACGGCTTCGGCGACATCGTCACCGGCCAGGACTGGGACCCGTCGAAGGACGGCGGCGAACCCTCCGTGCCCGAGTCGAGCACCGGCGGCAAGGTGCACGTCCTCTACGGCTCCGTCGACGGCCCCGGAACCACGGTCGCGGTGACGCAGGACAGCGGCAACGTCCCCGGTTCCTCCGAGCGCGGCGACTGGTTCGGCAGCGAGCTGTCCCTCGGCGACATCAACGGCGACGGGAAGACGGACCTGGTCGTCGGCGCGTCCGGCGAGAACGTCGGCGACATCGTCAACGCCGGCGCGGTCACCGTCCTCTACGGCTCGGAGGCCGGTCTGAACACCTCCTCCGGCTACCAGTACCTCACCCAGTCCACAGCCGGCGTTCCCGGCTCGGACGAGAAGGACGACCGGTTCGGCGGCGAGGTGAAGCTCACCGACGTCACCGGCGACGGCAAGGCGGACCTGACGGTCGGCGCGTACGGCGAGAACGACTTCAACGGCTCCCTCGTCTACCTGCCCTCCGACGGCTCCAAGATCACCACGGTGGGCTCCCGCTCCCTCGCCCCGTCCTCGGTCGGCGTCTCCACGGACGCCTACCCGTACTTCGGCGCCAACGCGGCCAACTGATCCACCCCGCACCGGAGTCGGGCCCGCATCCGCAAGGGTGCGGGCCTTCGCCCCTCCGCCCCTTCGCCCCTTCGCCCCTTCGTCCCTTCGCCCCTTCGCCCTGTGAACCCGAGGACCGAGGACCGAGGACCTGAGAACAGCCATGCGTATCCGAACCGCCGCGGCGGTCGCGCCCCTCCTGCGCGGCACCGGCGTCGGCTACCTGCCGACGGGCGCCCGCACCCTGTCGCAGTCCACCTCCGGCGTCCCGGACACCGCCGAGTCCGGCGACCGCTTCGGCGCCCGCGTCCTGCTCGCCGACACCACCAGGGACGGCAAGGCCGAGCTGCCCGTCGGCGGCACCGGCGAGAACACGGGCGACGGCGCGATCTGGTGGCTGAAGTCGGCCGCCCCGTCGGGAGCCAGGACCTACGGCCCGGCGAAGTTCGGCGTCCCCACCACCGGTACCCCGGCCTTCGGCGCCGCCCTGCGCGGCTGACCACTCCGCTCCCTCACGCACTTCCTCCCTCACACCCACGTCAGGAAGACGACCTCATGAAGCGCTCCCTCCGCACCGCGCTGGCCGCGGCGACCGCCGCCGCCCTGACCGGCGGCCTCCTCACCCTCGCCACCGCCGCCCCGGCGACCGCCGCCCCCGCCAAGTACGCCGACGACTTCAACGGCGACGGTCACCGCGACTACGCGGTGTTCTCGTACGGCCCGGAAGGTGCCAGCAAGGGCGGCGGTGTCCTGGTCACCTTCGGCACGGCCGACGGCCCCGGCACGAAGACGCAGTTCGTCGACCAGGCCGACGCGGGCGTCCCCGGCGCCGACGAGCGGGACGACTTCTTCGGCGAGGTCCGCACGGCCGCCGACTTCAACAAGGACGGCTACGGCGACCTCGCGGTGTCGGCCAACGGCGAGAACGTCGGCTCGTACAAGGACAACGGCACGGTGACCGTCCTGTGGGGCGGCGCGAAGGGCCTGTCCGGCGGCACCGCCCTGCCGAACAAGGGCCCCAAGGGCGTGTCCGGCCTGGCCTCCGACCTCGCCACCGGCGACTTCGACGGCGACGGCAACCCGGACCTGGCCCTCGTCCGCGACGGCAGGGCGTACGTCTACCGGGGCGCGATCACCAAGTCGGGCGTGAAGGGCTCGGTCACGGTCCTGGACAAGGAGAACGCGTCCTTCTGGGCCACCTCGCTGATCACCGGCAAGGTCGACCAGGACGGCAAGACGGACCTGGTCGTCATCGGCGACGTCGTCACCGACACGTACATCGCCTCCGACGCCTGGTTCGTCAAGGGCGGCAAGGCGAAGCTCTACCCCGGCAAGACCCTCCGCCTGGAGTCGGTCAAGGGCAACGGCGGCCAGGCCGAGCGGGGCGGCGACGGTGTGATCGCCGACTTCGACAAGGACGGCTACGGCGACGTCGCGATCGGCACCCCGCTGTACGACAGGTACCGGGGCCGCGTCACGGTCTGGTACGGCGGTTCGACGGGCCCCTCCTCCCGGTCGGCCCGCTTCACCCAGGCCACGAAGGGCGTGAAGGACACCCCCGAGGTCGACGACGCCTTCGGCGGGTCCGTCTCCGCCGGCGACGTGAACGGCGACGGCTACCGCGACCTCGCGGTCGGCGCGTACGGCGAGAAGCTCGGCACCCACCCGTACGCCGGCGCCGTCCACGTCCTGTACGGCTCCAAGTCGGGCCTCACCGGCACGGGTTCGCAGTGGTTCGCCCGCGACACCCCCGGCGTCCCCGGCGACCTGGACGACGAGTCCTTCGGCAACCTGGTCCGCCTGCGCGACACCGACCGCGACGGCAGGGCCGACCTCTACATCACCGCCAACCACGGCTCGCTCCTGCTGCGGGGCACGTCCAAGGGCATCACGACGACCGGCGCCCAGCCGGTCGACGGCGACATCATTCCGGGCATGCTGCAGTAGCCCACGCCCCGCCCAGGGCCGGGCGGTGCACCGTGATCGGGAACTGCGAAACGCGTGGCCGGTGTGAACGGGGTACGGAAAGATGCCCGGCTGACGGCGGCGGGCGAACACGGGGGTGGGGATGACGGGCTTACGCGGTGTGTTCCGGGTCCTGGGCGGCGCGGCACTGGCGCTGGCACTGAGCGTGACGGCGAACCAGGTCCTCTCCGAAGGGAACCTCAGCTGGACGTGGATGTATGTGTCGTACGCGGTGGCGGTCGCCAGCCTGCTCTACGCCGAACTCGGTACGGCCCCACCCCCCACCGACCCGGCGCCGCGCGGGCGCCGCAGGGTCTATCTGCGCCAACTCCGCGCGAGTGTCCGGGACATGGAGACGGTGGGCATCGCCACCCAGAGCGAGTTCGTGTTCCGTATGCGCCAGGTGTACGTGGACGTGAGCGTCGTACCCCAGCCCCTGCACAGCGCGTCGAGGGAGCCGTACGTGGGCTCGGTGACCGGCGGGGAACGCCGGACCCTGGCATCGGTGCTCCAGGACGCCGAACGCGACGGGGCGTCCCGGGTCCTGGCGGTGATCGGCGGGCCGGGCTCGGGCAAGACCACCCTGGCCCGCAACACCGCGCTCGAACTCTGCGGCCACCGGTGGCGGCCCTGGAAGCGCCGGCTCCCCGTCCTCCTCTATCTGCGTGACCACGCCGCCGCCCTGCTGGCCGAGGAACCCGAGAAGCTGGCGGCGGTCGCCGTCTCCGCCGGCTGGCTGAACGGCAAGGTCTCACCCCGCTGGCTGGAGCGAAGGCTCGACCGAGGGCGTTGCGTGGTCCTCCTGGACGGCTTGGACGAGGTCGCCGACCCGGCGGAACGAACCCGGGTGGTCGCCTGGGCCACCCGCCAGATCCAACGCCACCCGCACAACACGTACGTCGTCACCTCCCGCCCGCACGGCTACGAGCCGAATCCGCTTCCCGGCGGGGAGGTACTGCAGGTACTGCGGTTCACCTGGCCGCAGATCAGTGAGTTCCTGCACCAGTGGTCGTACGCGACGGAGAGCCGCGCGCGAGCCGGGAGCGGTCGGGAGGTGCGCCTGGCCGCCGAACGGAACGCCGGCGACCTCCTGTCCCGGTTGCGGAAGCAGCCCGCGCTGTACGACCTGGCGGCCAACCCCCTGCTGCTGACGATGACGGCGAACGTCCACCGCTACCGAGGCCAACTACCCGGCAGCCGGGCGGAGTTGTACGCGGAGATGTGCGACGTGCTGCTCCACCGCCGGTCCGAGGCGCGTGGCCTGCGCGACGCCACCGGCCTGACCGGCCCGCACAAGCAGCACGTCGCCCAGCACCTGGCGCTGGCCATGATGAAGGCCAAGGTCCGGGACTGGCCGGTACGCGACGCCGCCAGGGCCATTCGCCGGGCCTTGCGGCAGGTCCCCGGTGAGGTGGCGCCCGACGTGTTCCTGGAGGAAGCCCGCAAGAGCGGCCTGCTCGTCGAACGCGATCAGGGTGTGTACGCGTTCGCCCACCTCACGTTGCAGGAGTACCTGGCATCCGCCCAACTCGGCACCCCCCGTGCCGACTCCCGCGTACTGACCGACAATGTCGAGGACCCGTGGTGGCGCGAGACCATCCTGCTGTGGTCGGCGGCGAATGACGCCACCCCCGTCATCTCCGCCTGCCTCGACCGTGGCACGGTTCCGGCTCTGGCCCTGGCCTTCGACTGCGCCGACCAGGCCAGAACCGTCGATCCCGACACCCGGGACCGCCTCGAAGCCCTGCTGGCTCCCCCGGCCTCCGACCGGCCCACCGATCCCGCCCGGCAGCGACTCCTCGCCGGCGTCCTGGCCACCCGGGTCCTGAACGAGTCCATCCAGCTCGACGACACGACCGAACTGTGTGCGCACCCCGCACCCCGCGCGCTGTACGACCTCTTCGTCCACGAGGAGGCAGCGGCCGGCCGCCACCATCCCGTGCCCGCTGGAACCACAGAGGCCGGAGAGGGCGACGAAGCGGCCACAGGAATGCACGCGGGGGACGCGGAACGCTTCGTCGACTGGCTCAACACCATCAGCGGTGACGCCTTCTACCGGCTCCCCACACCCAGGGAACTCGGCGATCCGGCCGCCGCTCTGGTGGCCGACCTCGGCCGTCACACCGTCTGGGCCCTCGACGGCCACCGCACGGTCCTGCACCAGGCACCCGGGGCACCCTGGCCCTACACTCCCAGCCCCGACGAGATCCGCGACGTCCCGGCCTCCGACCGTCAACGGCTCATGATCTACCTGGAAGTGCTGGCCGTCTCGACCGAGCGGCGGGAGCGGATCGAGGACTGGGCCGTCGTCCTCTCCACGGCCCTCGACCGCGTTCCCGAGGTGCGCGGCTCAGCCGCCCTCGCTCCCTTGGAACTCTCCCTCACCCTCGCCGTCGCCCTCGCGCTCGCACTGACCAGCGACCTCGTCCACGCCTCCGCCCGGGCCCTCACCGTCGGCCGCCCGCACGACAGTCTCGACGGCCTGCTGCGCCACAACCTCGAACTCGCCCGCCACCTGCGCCTCGGCCGACTCCTGCAGCACGCCCACGCCCTGGGCATCACCGAGGGCCTGGACCTCGAGGCCATGGGCCGCGACCACCCGAGCGCCGATGACCGCGACATCATCATCACGCTGGCCCGCCGTCCGGAGCCGACCCGCGCCCTCGACATCGCGACCACCCGCGCCCTCGACCGGGCCCGCCACCTCGACCCTTCGGTGCCGATGGACCGGGTGGGTGCGCTCGACTACGCCGGCGGCTCGAACCGCGGCAGCCTGTTCCACTACGCCACGGGCCCCGACCTCGACGCCGCCCTCAGCCTCGCGCGGCTCCTCGGTCCCGGGCGGAGTGACCTGCTCGCGAGCGGAACGGACCCGGTCATCGCCCACGACCTCGCCCGCAGGGTCGCTCCGCCCCAGGTCGCCGATCCACTGCTCGCCCTCGCCCTCGTCTCCCCCGCGGAAACCCTGGCTGTCTCTCTCCAGGCGTTCCGCACCCTCTTCGCCGCCAGGACGAGACCTGCCCTCACCCAGCCCGACGTGCTCACGGCTCTGGACAACCTCCTGGCCCAGGAGGCGGCCGAGTCGTTCCCCGGCCAACAACCGCCGGACGATCCGGCCGGCGCCGTGTGCGACGTCCGCGACCTGCTGCGCTCGGCCCACCAAGGGGACCCCGGACGCTGGCTCGGCGAAGCACTGGACCTGGTGACCGGCGCCGCGCACCTTCTCACCCGGGCACGCGCCAGGACGCCGGCCTGCGACGCGCCGGCGCTGGCCTCCGCCCGTACCGCGCTGCTCGCCGCCATCGTGGCCCTGCGCAGGTCGGGGTTCCGCAATCCAGTGGCGGTCCGCACCCTGCACCTGGCCTGGGAGAGCCTGGCAACGCTCGACCGTCCCGCCTCGACGAGAGCGGGACGTCAGATCCTCCTCCTCGCGCGCACCCGGCCCTAGACCGGCCCCGGCAGCGGGGCTGGCGGGCGGCAAGAGAAGCGGGGCGTCCAGCGCCCCGCCCGCGCGCGTGCACACGGGAGCGCCCGCGAAGACAATTGCCCTATCGGACATTCGAGCGAAACCGATGGAAAGCCGGCGATCCCTCATGACTGAACACCCCAACGCAGCACTCGTCCGCAAGGGCTACGAGGCATTCACGCGCGGCGACATGGACACCCTGCGCGGCCTGATGGCGACGGACTGTACGCACCACGTCCCCGGCAGCCACATGCTCTCGGGCGACCACAAGGGCCAGGACTCGATGATCCAGTACTACCAGCGGCTCTTCGAGGAGACCGGCGGAACGTTCAGCGTCGACCTGAGCCATGTGTGCGTCGACGGCCGGGGCCACGCCGTCTCCGTCCACCGCTACACCGCCGAGCGCGGCGGCAAGCACATCGAGCAGACCGGCTGCCTGGTCTTCCGCATCGTCGGGGACAAGATCACGGACATCGACGAGTGCCAGGAGGACATGGACAAGGAAGCGGAGTTCTGGTCCTGAGACCGAGGGCGGACCAGGGGCGCTGAAGGGGGCCGCAGGCCCCTTCAGGGGCGCGGGGAACTGCGCGAGCAACCACGGCTGACCCCGCACCCGCCAACGAACCGGCACCCCCGCCCCCTGAGGCGCCCGGCCCCCAAAGCGGAGCGCACCCGCACAACCCAACCCCACCTCCAGGTGTCAAACAGGTGAACCGCACCACCGCCGATATCCGGCCACCCACCTGGAGCCCCTCGTGCACAGACGGACGTACGCCCTGGCCGCCGCCGTAGCGGCCTGCTCGGCCACGACGGCACTCACGCTCTGCGCGGCCCCCCACGCGCTCGCCGCCCCCCAGCCCTCCCCCGTCACCAGCGACTTCAACGCGGACGGCTACGCGGACCTCGCCGTAGGCGTCCCCGACGCGACGGTGAACGGCAAGGCCAAGGCGGGCTACGTGCACGTCCTGTGGGGCGGCGCCAAGGGCGTCGGCCACCACGGCGGCATCCGCATCAGCCAGGCCACGGCGGAGGTCCCCGGCACCCCCGAGCAGGGCGACCGCTTCGGCGCCGCCGTCGCGCTGGAGGACCTCAGCGGCGACGGCACCGCCGAGCTGATCGTCGGCGCCCCCGGCGAGGACGTCGACGGCCGCGGCACGGACGCGGGCGTGGTCGTCGTCGTGGGCGGCGGCAAGGGCAGCTCACGCCCCGGCTCGAACGCGCTGGTCGGCCCGTTCGCCCACGCCGCCTACGGCTGGTCGGTCGCCGCGGCCGACGTGACCGGCGACGGCGGCCGGGACATCGTGGTCGGCGGCCGCGACAAGGTCGTCCTGCGCGCCGTCGTCAACGACGGCGAGGACCTCGTCACCACCACCGTCCTCGCCACCCCCATGGGCGGCCGCGCCCCCGTCCTCTCCACGGGCGACTTCGACGCCGACGGCACGGACGACCTGGCCCTCGCCTTCCACACCGTCGACGCCCCCTACACCCGCTCCCACGTACGCCTGTGGACCTGGGACCCGGCCGAGCAGCGCATGGCCAACTTCTGGAACGCCGACAACGGCGCCGCCTCGGCCCTCGCCACCGGCGACTTCGACGGCGACGGCCTGGACGACCTCGCGCTCGGCGAGTGCCGCGAGATCGCCGACGAGAACATCGACGACCCGTGCGGCCCGGAGCCGTACGCCAAGGGCGGCGGCATCCACATCCTCTACGGCCACCCGAGCTCCTTCGGCTCCCGCACCCAGACCCTCAACCAGGACACGGTCGGCGTGTACGGCGTCGCCGAGGACGGCGACCGCTTCGGCGCCTCCCTCGCCGTACTGGACTGGAACCGCGACGGCCGCGACGACCTGATCGCCGGCGCCCCCGGCGAGGCCATCGGCAGCCGCGCCCGGGCCGGCGCCGCCACCCTCCTGCTCGGCCACAGCAGCGGCATCGTCGACCCGTCAGGCGAGGCCACGTCCATGCCGTACCACCAGGACCGCCCCAGCGTCCCCGGCGCGGCCGAGACCGGCGACGCGTTCGGCGCGACCGTCGCGACCGGCGACTACGACAAGGACGGCGTCCCCGACGCGGCGGTGGGCGCCCCGGGCGAGAACGGCGGCTCCGGCGGCGTCTGGCTCTTCCCGAAGACCTCCGCCACGGGCTCGTACGCCCTCACCCCGGCCGGCCTCGGCCTGCCGTCCCCCACGACTGCGCTGTCGTACGGCAGGTACATGAGCAGCCACTGACCCGGCCCCGGCACGGCCACAGCCCCTCTCACGACACCCTGAGTACTCCCGGACGATCCCCGAACGAAATCTCCGACCCGAGTACCTGACGATCCCTTAGGGGATGTCACAGCTCGGCCGCAAAGCCGGGCCGGTGCCCCCCGGCCCGGCACACCGCTCGCCGGGACCAGGTACGTTCGATGACGTGGCTGGATTCAGGATCGGACGCGGCCGGGACAACGGCGCTCCTCAAACGCGACCGCACAACCCCCCGCGCGGACAGCAGGCCCCGCAGGCCGGCGGCCCGTCGTACGGCTATCCCCAGACGCCCCCGGGGCCGCCGCACGGCGGCGGCCGGGGCGGCAACCAGGGCTGGCCGCAGACACACGGCGGCCGCCCCGGCGGCTACGGGCCCCAGGGCCATCACGGGAACCACGGCGAGCCGGAGTACTTCGGCGACGACGGCGGCCACCACGGCGGCGCCGGCCCCGACCCGTACGCGGCCAACAACCCCGGTCACACCCAGATGTTCGCCGTCGGCGAGGACCCGTACCAGCAGAGCGACACCTACCGCGCCGGGCACGCCCCGGCGGCCCCGGTCGGCCCGCGCCTGCCCTGGAAGGCGCTCCTGAAGGGCATCGTCACCAGCCCGAACCAGACGTTCCTGGTGATGCGCGACTACGCGGTGTGGGGCCCCGCCCTCATCGTGATGTTCCTCTACGGCCTGCTGGCGGTCTTCGGCTTCGACACGGCCCGCGAGGACGCGATCAACGCGACGCTGTCGAACGCCGTGCCGATCGTCCTGGTCACCGCCGTGACGATGGTGCTGAGCACGTTCATCCTGGGCGTGGTGACCCACACCCTGGCCCGCCAGCTGGGCGGCGACGGCGCGTGGCAGCCGACGGTGGGCCTCTCCATGCTGATCATGGCGCTGACGGACGCGCCGCGCCTGATCGTGGCGATGTTCGCGGGCGGCGACGCGTCGTTCGTCCAGGTCCTCGGCTGGATCACCTGGGTCGCCGCGGGCGCCCTGCTGACCCTGATGGTCTCCAAGTCCCACGACCTCCCCTGGCCGAAGGCCCTGGGCGCGTCGGCGATCCAGCTGGTCGCGATCCTGTCCCTGATCAAGCTGGGCACGTTCTAGCTGTATTGACCCGTAGGGTTGTTGACACGGCTGATCGGGGGCTGGCCTCCGAGGGCGGTGTGGCAGCGATGGTAGTTGTAGGTGTGCAGGAAGGTGTCGAGGGCTGCGGTGCGTTCGGTGTTGCTGGTGTAGGGCCGTAGGTAGGCCCACTCGTCGAGCAGGGTGCGGTTGAAGCGTTCGACCTTGCCGTTCGTCTGGGGTCGGTAGGCGCGGGTCAGCTTTCCGGTGGCGCCGATCTCGGCGAG